>PUPC01000039.1 GCA_003553185.1 Planctomycetota bacterium
AGGATGCGGCGCCGACCTCGGAGGCATACTCGCGGTTCCAGGAGAAGTTGTTCCGGCATCAGGACCTGATTGATGCGATGTTCGACGAGTTGGTGGAGTCGCTTCGTTCGGAGCTTCCCGAGTTCGGTCGGGTTCTGGCGGGGGACGGGAAGGCGATCCGTACACACGCCCGCCCCCGTGGGAAGGACGCTGCGGTTCCGGGGCCGGACGGTCGGGGTGACATCGACGCCGACTGGGGGATGAAGTCGAGGAAGACGGGGGATGATGCCGAACGGCGCTACAAGCGGCTGAGGGGTTGGTTCGGCTACAAGCTGCACCTGGTGGTGGACGCGACGTATGAGCTTCCCGTCGCCTACGAGGTGACCCAGGCGTCGCAGTCGGAGTTCGCGGTGATCCCGGAACAGATCGATAAGCGGGCCGACCGTCACCCCGAGCTTTGCGACGACTGCGAGGCGTTCGCCTACGACAAGGGCGGGGACGACGTGAAGATCATCCGCACGCTGTGGGACGAGTACGAGATCAAGCCGGTGATCGCGATCCGTGACTGCTGGCAGGACGGGGAGGCGACGCGGCGTGTGCCGGGGACGAAGAACGTGGTTTACGATTACAGGGGGACAGTCTCGTGTCTCTGTCCCCGGGCGCTCGCTGCCCGGAAGACCGGTCAGGCCGACCGGATGCGGGAGATGACCTACGGCGGGTTCGAGAAGGACCGGATGACCATCCGCTACCGCTGTCCCGCCCGTCAGTACGGGTACGAGTGTGCCGGAGCGTCGGCGTGTCCGGCGCGGACCGGCGTTCGCATCAAACTGGAGGAGGACCGTCGGGTGTTCACGCCGATGGCCCGATCGAGCTACAGTTGGGAGCGGACGTATAAGAAGCGGACGGCAGTCGAGCGGGTGAACAGCCGGCTGGACGTGTCGTTCGGGTTCGAGCGCCACTACATCCGTGGCCTTCGCAAGATGCATCTTCGCTGCGGGCTCGCCCTGTCGGTGATGCTGGCGATGGCCCTCGGGCGGGTGAAGGAGAAACAGGCCGACAGGATACGCAGCCTCGTCCAGGCCGCATAGCGGTCGGACGGGGCAAAAAAGCGGAGCATCGGTGGGGAGGACGGGGATGCTATGTCGGGTAAGGCCCGTCAACGTTACATCGATGGCTTCGCGGCCCCATAGTATCTAAAAACTGGCGGATGCCGCCCCGATCGCCGGCGGAGCCAGTGCCGGCATCTCGTCTGAAAGGGGACATCGCAAATACCTCGGTTGCTTTTTGACTGGCACCGGCAAGACGGGGCGATATAATGACGCCGCCGCGTGCCGCCAACGGGCCGGCTGAATTCGCAGCCGGCGGCAGGCCAACCGAAACCAGTGGAGACCACCTTATATGGACAGCCAGGAAGCTCTGAATTGTCTGCTCGAGGGCAACAGCCGATTTGCGGAGGGAGAGCCGAACCATCCGACGTTATCGCCCGAAGACCGTGCCCAACTGAGCAAGAACCAGGCCCCCCGGGCCGTCGTCTTCGGGTGTTCCGACTCCCGCGTCCCACCTGAACTGATCTTCGATTCCGGCATCGGAGACCTCTTCGTCATTCGAACCGCCGGCCATGTGCTTCAGGAAACCAGTTTGGCCAGCATCGAATTCGGGGCTGTTTACGTTCGGGCGCCGCTCATCGTCGTGCTGGGCCATTCCCGCTGCGGCGCGGTCACCGCCGCCGTCACGGGCCAGGACCTCGACGGCCATCTGCCCACCGTGTCCGATGCCGTCCTGCTGGCGGTCGAGAATGCGCGCGGCGAGTCCGACGACATTGTCGACGCTGCCGCCCGGGCCCACGCCCGCCTGACGGCACATGCTCTCACACAACAGAGCTCCCTCCTGAGGGAACGGGTGGACGACGGGGCGCTGGGCATCATCCCCGCCTTCTACGAACTCGAGACCGGCCGGGTGGAACTCCTCGACTGAACGGGGCGCCCGCGGGGGAGCCGGGGCATCTTGTTCCCTACGCTATGGTTTGACAATGGGGAGCCCACTGCGTGGTCGCGGGGGACCTGTGCACAGGCGGCCGGCGCGGCTTGATGTCAGGTCGTCTGCCCGGGGTGCTACTCGACGCGGAGCTGGCGCTCGGCATCGACCTCGTCGCGGTTGAGCAGGTCTTTCGCGGCGTGGAGCTGGTCGGCGAGCTGGAAGTCGCCCTCGGTCGCCTTCAGCATCTGCCGGATGATCTGGATGGCGAGCCGGAAGCTGCGGACCACGTCGCCGGGTGCGATGTTGGTGTGCTGTTCGAGGTCTTCGAACGAGCAGCCCTCGCACCATTGCCAGGTCGCCCGGCTCAGCCCGAACTCGGGCGGCTTGGTCAGGTCCTCGACGTCGTGCAGCCGTTCGGCGCTGTTGATGTGTCGGCCGGCTTCCTTCGCCGGGCCGATGACTCCTTTCAGAATCCGCTTCGGGGCGAGCCGCCGGTGGGCGCTGCGGCGCGGTTCGTAGGCGGTGGCCACCATCAGGATGGCGAGCTGGATGTCGTCGAGCGATTCGAACAGGCCCCGGCTGTACAGCTCGGTGAGGACCAGCTCGTAGCCGTTGATCTTCGCCGCCATCCGCCCTCGCCGCTTCAGCCCGTCGTCGTCGAGGTAGTCGAGCGTTCGGAGCACGGCGAGCTTCTTCCGGGCCGTCTCCTTTTCGTGCTCGGGGGGGACGTCGGGCCGCTTGCGATGCCGTCGTTGGAACACGGCGAAGCTGTTGGCGCAGGCGTCGAACACCGATTCGCCCACTCGGGCGTAGAGGTTGAGGATGGCCGAGTAGGCGAGCTCGAACCGGCTCTGGATGCGCTCGATCTTGCCCCGCAGGACCCGGCGGACGCCCGCCGCCTCGTCGCGCTCGGGGTCGACCCGTGCATAGACGTAGCCGACCTTGTCCATCCCCCGCCGCCCGGCCCGGCCGGCCATCTGGTGGTAGTCGCGGCTCTTCATGTATCCGAATTTGACCCCGTCGAACTTCTGGAGCGCGTCGAAGGCGACGGTCCGGGCGGGCATGTTGATGCCGACGGCGAACGTCTCGGTGGTGAAGATGAGTTTGATGCAGCCGGACGAGAACAGCCGCTCGGTGACCTCCTTCAGGGTGGGCAGCATCCCGGCGTGGTGGTAGGCGATCCCGTGTCGGACCAGCCGGCCGAAGTTCCGGGCCATCCGGGTGCCGGCGATGCCGTACCGGTCGCACAACTGGCCGTACAGCCCGGTGACCCGGCTCCGCTCGTCGGGGGTGAGCAGGTCGCGTTCGACGTTGTGCCAGGCCTTCGCCTCGCAGGCGGCCCGGCTGAAGCAGAAGTAGATGCAAGGCAGCCGGTCGTTCTCTTCGAGGACATCGAGGATGTGCCCGGTCGCCTCGTCGCTCCGCTGGATGCGGCTCCGCCGCGATTTCTTCCGCCGGTTCCTGCCCCGGTGCCGCTTGATCGCCTGTTCGAGTTTGTTGAGCTTGACCAGTTCGTCGTCGACGGCGGTGAAGTAGCGCAGGGGGACCGGGCGGTGTGCCTCGCGGATGACCTTGACGTTCGTGTGGCGTACGTCGCCGATCCAGTCGGCCAGCTCCTGCACGTTGGGCATCGTGGCGCTGAGGCAGACGAGCTGCATCGACGGCGGTGCGAAGATGATGCTCTCCTCCCACACCGTGCCCCGCTCGAGGTCGTTGATGTAGTGGACCTCGTCGAAGATGAGGAACCGGGCGTCGTCGAACCGGCCGCTCTCGGCGAACAGGGCGTTGCGGAAGATTTCGGTGGTCATGATGAGGACCGGTGCGGCCCCGTTGATGGTCACGTCGCCGGTCATGATCCCGATCTTGTCGCCGTACCGCGACCGGAAGTCGCGGAACTTCTGGTTCGACAGCGCCTTGATCGGGGCGGTGTACAGAATCTGCTCGCCGCGTTCGAGCGCGAGCTCGACCGCGTACTCGGCGATGACCGTCTTGCCCGCCCCGGTGGGCGCGGCGACGAGGACCGACCGGCCCGCCTCGACCGCGTCGATGGCATCCACCTGGAACGGGTCCAGCTCGAATTCGCCGCCGCCCGCCGACTCATATTCGCGAAATTTCATAACGGCCTGTCGATTCTCCAAAAGGGCTCAGCACGGACAGCACACCGTACATTGGCCGGGCGAAATCATCGCCAGGCACACAACCAATCCCGGTTTCCACACCGACGGCGGGCCTGGCCCGACCGCCGACCGCATAATACGGTAACGAGCGGAGGGCCGTCGCGCAAGGGCGGAGGGTTTTTCCGGAACGCGGCGGGCACGATATTTCGGCGGACGGGACAGGAAAATTCCCAAAGTTTCTTTCCAGGCGCAACACGATGGCGGGCATGGAGATGGGCCGACGACATCACCGGACTGCCCAAAAACTGCCGTGCGCCCCCTTGACCGCCACTCGCATGTGTGGTATATCTACAACCGTCCGAGGGCGAACGGTGAGTGACGGCGGCCCCAGCGGCCGTCCTCGCCCGAGGGCTCCCCGGCGCAGGACCTCACCCTCCGCGCCGATGTCTCTACTGGCTGAAAGCAGGAGTTCGATCACACGCCGACCCTGCGCCGTGTCCGCAAGACGCCCTGCCCCGAGGGCCGCGCCGCTGCCGCGCGGTTCCTGCCTCCTCGGGGAGCGATACGGCGCTCGGCCGGCTGCTTTCAGGAGGACCGCACTATGCCCTGTCCCGCCGATCGTCGCACGCCCGCCGAGCCGCCCGAGACCGCTGTGCTCTACGATGTCGCCGATATTGCCCGGATGGCCCGCGTGCCCCGCGCCACCGTCGCCCGGCTCTGCCACGCGGGCGAGATGCCCGACTGGATCGAACTCGACGGACGCCGATACTGGCGGCCGCCCG
>PUPC01000175.1 GCA_003553185.1 Planctomycetota bacterium
TCTCCTCCCGCTTCGGTCTCAGTTCGTCGAACGGCTCCCGTTTCCTGATCCGGACTCGGTTCCCGCGTATCTCGCCCAGTTCCAGTCCGCGGGGATAGAGTATCCGCATTGCGACCCGACCGGCTTCCTGGCCTTCGGTCTTATAGGTGACCGAATGCAGCCCTTCCATCAGGTCGGCGTCGTACTCGAACCGCACGTCAGCCCGTTCGCCCAATGTCGTCAGCGCTCTCTCGACCGACACCCCGTCGAAATTGAGTTCGACCGGTCGATGCAGCGGCGTCTCCGCCCGGGCCGGGAATGCTGCGAACATCAGGGTCACGAATGTGACAAGAAACGTCGTTGAAATCTTCGCGGTTGTAGTCATTTTCAATTCTCCTGTTACTCCTGTTGTTGAGCGTTTGCTAATGTATCCGGAACGTCTTTCAACGGGACGAGTTCGTCAGTGTGATAGCCGAGCTTGACGCTGACGATGCGGGCGTTGCCGGGGTCGGCGATGAACAGGCGGTGGTCGCTGTGTGTGGCGACGAAAGCCGGATGGAACAGGCCGACCTCGTCGCCGCCGATGGACTGCGGGTTCGGCGGGCCGCCGTCTTTCACAAGCGGCATCCCGTCATCGACGTTGCCGTACTGGCCGACGCGAAGGATGAGGTTCCCGTTGCTGTCGAGTACGCCGACCTGATAGCGGTGTGGTTCGGGCGCGAAGCTGCGGGCGAAATAATCCAGAGCGAAGCGGCTATCGAGCCAGCCGCCGTCATGTCCGTAGCGGCCGTGCCAGCCAAAACCGCCGGCCATCCAGTCGGCACCTTCTACCCAGGCACCGGACACGTCGGGCGCCCGCTCCGGCGGCTCGGGAAGGGGCACGGGAGCACCGTCGAGACTGAGCAGCCGGCCTTCCCCGAGCGGGAATCTCATGAGCGTTCCGGATCGGGGATTGTGTGGGCGATCCGCCGGGCGTCGGCGCGACGCCGGGTACAGCAGATACAGCTTGTCGCGGGCGTCCAGGCCCAGCCCCTGGAGCCCACCCCGAAGCCCCGGCAGGACATCTGCATGCACCATTTGACCGTGCCGGTCCAGAACATGCACCAGCATGATGGTGCCGTCCAGGCGCCGGCCTTGGTAAACCAACGGTCGCCACCCCTGGTCAGCGTCCGTCCGGTCTTCGCTTTCGTACAGCGAACCGACTGCGATATGACCGCAGACCGAGACATACATGCCGCCGTGATGTGCTCCGACCCGGCCCACGTTGCCCGGGAAGACCGCGCCGCTGATCACGTGGGCGGTGCGGGTGAGCGAACCTCCGCCATACGCCACTCGATCGTGCTCCTGGCCGTAATCGAAGGGGACTTCACGCCGGTTTTCGAGGCAGTAGCGAACAACCATGTTTTTATTGCGCAGATAGAGATGGCCGTCCCGGTCGAACGCCAGATCCTCTGTGTTGAACGGCAGCTCGTCGATGCGGACATGCCCGTCCTCAGGCCGAATGCGCACCAGATGCCGGATCGACTTGTGGGAATGTCTTTCGCCGCGGGCGTTGAAGATCGCCCCTTTATGCAGATGTCCGGTAGCGGGGTTCACATAGAGCCGTTGGCGGTGATAGATGGGCGACCAGGTCCGGCCGAGCGTACGGAGCGTTTCCTCGTGGAAATCGCGCACGACCTCGAGGGTGTCGCCGTGCTCGCGCAACACGAGCAAGTTGTCCGATTCGCAATCCACCAGGTTGGCGGAGGGGCTGGGGCCGACCCAGATCGTCGTTGGTTCGGCCCAGGAATCGACGATGGCGTTATAGTCCTCGAAATCGCGAGCCCACGCCACCACGCCCGCGAATTGTCGTTCGCGGGCGCGCATGGGCAGGTTCCAGACCGCGATCTCGCGCGTCTCTTCTTCTTCAACTGGAGCGAACTTATGCAGCCGCGTGTAGGCGGCGGGCATATCGTTATGCTCCGGAAGCGGGAGCGCGTTTCTTGGATGACCGGCCCGCAGGGAATAACCCGCGCCCCGTCCGGGTTTCGGCAATGGCCAGCAGAACACGTAGATTTCGCCGGTTCGCTGATGTACCGACACCTGGGCCGGATATTTCACGGGAACGGCGCGCAGGAACGAGCCGTCGGGCGAGAAGATCTGGACCCGATGGTTCAGATGGTCGGCCACGTAGATGCGGCCCCGGGCGTCGGTGTCCACGTCGCTCGGCATGTTGAATCGCCCTTCAGCGGAGCCCGGCTCGTCCGTCCCCAGGAAGTTTTCGGGACGCTCGCCCTCGGCGAAGGCCATGCGCTGCACCGCATGGCGCCAGTAGGCGCTGACGCTCCTCATGCTGGTTCGGATATCCATGTTCCTGGCCAGGTACAGCCATTCGCCGTCGGGATCAAAAGCGATGCGTTTCGGACTGGAAACGCGAACAGTCCCGGTTGGGAACTGGGCGAGGGGCTCGTCCGCCGGGCTGTGTTTTGCCACGCTGGGTCCGTGCAGAGCCAGCCCGCCGCTGCTGCCGTCTGTTGCCAGCCGCCTCAAAGTTTGATCGGTCACGGCAATGCGATCCCCGGCCACGGCCAGGCCAAAGCCGATATTGCCTTTCGGCGCACCGCCCTCATTATCCCCCGTTGATCCGTTATCGAGCCCCGCGCCGGTCCTGTCGGACAGCAAGGATGCCTGCAGATAATCGTTCTTGTGCGGAACCTCCGATCCGTCGGGAAGGTGCAACCTTCGCAAGCCATCGACTTTGTCCACACGGTGACTGGGGAACGGATAAACCGTCCGCGCATAGCGCCCCTCGCGATCGAAAAGTCGCAGATGATCAAATTCGCGGCTATTGTCGAACACATAGACTCCCTCGGGCGCCGCCGCCATCAGGTGCCGGGGGGCAAACCGGCCCCGCCGTTCCGGGGCCCAGAAGAGCGTTCGCTCGAACCGCGGCTTGAGGCCAAGCGATACCCGCACGCGGATGTCGTCGATGTGGTCCACATAGGCCCCGGCATCGTCCTTTCCGTCCCAGATTATCTCCTGTTGCCTGGAGTCCTGTTGGAACGGTTCGGGGGCGTTGGGGCCGAGCACCCCGCTGGCCAGGTGTCGGACGATCCGACCGGTCGAGTCCTCGATGGCGACGGTGACGTCGCAGAGCCCCTTCGTTTCGAAAGAGATCGTGACCTGATCGCCCTCGCGGGTGACCGTCGGTTTTTCCGCGAACTCGAAAACGTTTTCGCGTTTGACCTCGAATTGTTCCGCCGGTTCGGCGAATCCGGGCGTGCCCGTCAGAAGGGACGCGATCATCGCGCAGAGAAAGCCGAATACATACTCCCCGCCAACAGTTTGCCCAGTGGTAGCAGCCATTGGCCAGAGTTTCTTCAGGGGATATCTCTCAGGGCGATCTTTTCTTCGACGTGATAGCCGAGCTTTACGCTTAGGATGCGGGCGTTGCCGGGGTCGGCGATGAACAGGCGGTGGTCGGTGTGAGTGGCGACATAGGGGGCGAACTTCAGCGCCGTTTCGTCGCCGCCGATCGACCGCGGGTTCGGCGGGCCGCCTTGTTCGACCAGCGGCTTGCCGTCGTCCACGTTGCCGTACTGGCCGACGCGGAGGATGAGGTTTCCGTTGCTATCGAGTACGCCCACGTTATAGCGATCAATCTCGGGGGTGAAGGTGCGGGCGAGGTAGTCGAATGCGAACCGGGCGTTGGGGCAGGCGCATCCGGTGCCGGCGTTCATCCCGCCCCATCCGACGCCGGCGTACAGCCAGTGAGCTCCTTCGGTCCAGGCAGAGGCGGATAAGGAGGCACGCACGTCGAGCGGGCGGTCGGGCCGTTCGGCCAGCGAGACAGGTGCCCCGCGCGGGGCGAGCAGCCGCCCTTCATCGGGCGTGAATTTCATCATGGTCCCAGCGTGGTCGTTGAAGTGGCGCTCGCCGTCGATGACGGCGGGAGCGGCATGGAGAATATAGATGTCGCCGCGCTCATCGATGGCTGTGCCGTTGATTGTAGCGGGCAGCCCGGGAATGGCGTCGTCGTGGACCATCTGGCCGTGGCGGTCGATCACGTGTACCAGCGTGCCGCCAAACCGCCCGCCGAAATTGTAGAAACGGCCGGGATATATGCTCGGCTGATAGGCCTCGCCATCGTAAACTGTGTCGTCATGGCGGGTGCGCTGTTCGACACTGTACAGGGCGGATACCACGATGTTCCCATTCGCCGAGACGTGCATCCCGCCGTGATGCCAGCCCCGGTTGCCGGGGAAGATGGCACCGCTCTGCACGTGCGTACTGCGAGTCCCGCTGCCCGTTCCATAGCCGATTCGCTCGCGTTCCTCACCATAGTCGAACGGAACTTCGCGCCAGTCGGCGGCCCGGAACCGGACGATCATCCCCCGTGACCGGAGATAGGCGTGGCCATCGAGATCGAACGCCATGTCCTCGGTGCTCATCGGGAGGTCCACCAGGCGGAGCCGCCCGGTGCGAGGATCGATACGCACGAGCTCTTTGAAGGCCTTGCCCTCGTAACTGTCGCCTTCGCCGAGGTACAGCATCCCGTCTGAAGGGTTGACATACAGCCGTTGGCGGTTGTACGGCGCGGGCCGAATGCGGGAGACGGCCCTTGTTGCCTCTTCCAGAAACTCACGTTTGACCTGCCACTCGCCGTCCTCGAGTTCGAGCACCATTGCACCGAACCCGGCGGCGGACCTTTTGTCCCGCCGAGCTCGCCACGGAGCCACGACCCAGACCCGGACCGGATCGGACCACGTATCGACAGCGGCCGAATATTCGAGGTTTGCGCGCGTACCGAACATGTTCGTCGGGCCCGCGAGGTCCCACGAGTCCTGCTCCTCCGCCCCGTCA
>PUPC01000327.1 GCA_003553185.1 Planctomycetota bacterium
GGATGGCCGTCAGCGCCAAGCCGAGCCCGGCAAGCCCGGCCGGTTCCGGCACGGGCGGGGAGCCGGCAGAAGGTGCGGGGGCCGGGTTCTCGGGCGGGTTGGCCGCGTCCCAGCTTGTGTTATTCAGTTCGAATCCCCAGCCGTCCCAGTCCCCGTCGGCCAGTATGCGGTCGGTCATTCCCACCATCGCCGAGTCCCAGACGACGCCGTCCTCGCTGGTCCAGTAGGACCACCAGTCGGTGGTCGTCGGAGGATGACTCAAGTCGTCGGACTCATATGCGAAGCCGTCGACCATTGTCCCCCAGCCAAAATCCGTCATCCTGGCGGTCAGGTGCGGATCCGCGCCGGTGATGGTAGTGATGCTGTCGACTTCGCCGTGTTCGTCGTAGGTATAGATATCGGTCTGTCCGACGATTGCGGTGAGCATGTCCCAGCCGGTGGCCTGCCCGTCCCACCTGTATCCCCAGGCGAGCGCCTGGGGGCTCGGCCCGTCGTTCCAATCGATCACAAAACCGGCACGGTTGCTGCCCGCGCCCACCCAGAACTCGATATCATCCAGCCCGGGGGGCCCACCCAAGGCCGCCCCGGCCCAGCCCAGACATAAAACAAGAGCGAACATTGAAACAAGCTTCTTCGTCATACCGGCATGTACCTCCATTCATTGAATTCATCAGGTCGTCGTCAGTCTAAACGGCTTCCACTTCGTCGGTGTCGGCAATTGTCCGTCTGTCGGGCGCTCCTTTCCAATCGCAGGCGATTGCTTGCTGCCCATCCCGGTTGTGCCGTGCAGGCCGGGCGCGAGCCAGCGCGGCGGTCTCCGGACCGGAGGTCGCAAAAAAAAGCCCCGTTCCCTGGACGTCAGGAGCGGGGCTTGATTGGAGCAGCAATTCAAGTGACCGCCTGTCGCGCCAGGCCGATCCGGAGGTCGCAGGCAGGTCTTCTGGCTTCCGGTTCAATCTCCGCCGCGCCTTCCCACCTCCGCCATACGCGGGGGCAGTGGCATCCTGCGGCGTCATTACCGGTCACAGCGGCGCGTCCGCGGCCGATTCTCACGGCCTTCCCTATTCTCCCGAATCGGGCACCTGCGACACGAAATCAGAATTTTTGAAAGAACACGTCGCCGGAAAAACAAGCGCACCGGCAACAGACGCTAGATTAACCCATCGAGCGAACGGGGTCAAGCAAAAAAACAGCAAAATTTTCTCGTTATGTCGGCGATTGTCGCCCCCTGACATAATCCGGCGGGCCTGGCCATTTTCTTCTAAAGTCCGGCCGCCCGGCATGTCGATATAAGAAAGAGGTAGCCCGTCGGGCTGACCGAAAGCCCCTGTTTGATCCAACACGGAGGTCCAGAGCGATGAATCGGAACCGTCTGCTAGTCTTCTCCGCCATTATCATCGGCGGCATACTTATCGGCATTTACTTCCTCAGCGGCCCGCCGGAAGCGGCCGACCCCGGCGACGCCGACCGGGCGACGGAGGTCCCGTCGGAAACCGAACGCCCGCCCGCACAGAATCTGGAACCCGGCGATGAGACCTCGGCCCGAGCATTGCTGGAGAGGGCGCAGGAGATGGAAGACTCGGCAGAGAAGGTGCGGTTGCTCCGCAAGATATACGACAGCGATCCGACCGGGAAGGTCGGCGGTATGGCGGCGGTCGAACTGGCGGACTACTGCCAGCGGCAAGGCGAGTATGAGAAGGCGACGCAATGGTATACGCTGGCCCGCAGAGCGCCGCTGGTCGGACAACTCAAACGGGTGAACGAGGAGTTGAAAAGAACCCGGTCGACACAGTCGACACAATCGTCGGTCGACTCCGCCCGGACTCTCTCGGAAATCCGGACCGAAACATACGTGGTCCAGTCCGGCGATGTCCTCTCGCGAATCGGACGGCGACAGGGGACGACCGCAGAGGCGATTATGAAGCTGAACAACATGACCAGCGACCTCATCCGGCCCGGAGACGAGTTGAAGATCCCACAGGGGACCTTCAATGTAGTGGTGTCGAAGAGCAACAACACACTCACGCTCCTCCAGAACAACCGACCGATAAAAGTATATCCCGTCGCCCTGGGCCGGGAGGACCGGTCGCCGACGCCGACGGGAACGTTCCGAGTGGAAAACAAGTTGGTGGATCCGCACTGGCGCGGCATCGTTCCGCCCGGTGACCCCAAGAATATTCTCGGTTCCCGATGGATTGGGTTCAAAGGACCCATCGGCATACACGGTTGCCCGAAACAGGAGGAACACTCTATCGGACAGAACGTAACCGAGGGCTGCGTCAGGATGTACAATCGGGACGTGGAGGAGATATACAAGTTCCTCGTTCCCGACGAGAGTAAAGTCACCATCACCGAGTAGCCCATTTTGCCCGCCCGCTTGCCGGAAGCTCCGTCCCCAAGTAAGATTGGCACGGACTTGACAGGAAGGATCAGCCCGTGGATGGACTTCTCGCGGTCAATATCGGCAACAGTCGCGTCGGCCTGGGCCTGTTCGAACTCGCCCGTCCTGTCCCCGCTCCACCCCGACCCGAGTGGTCCGGCTCATTTCACTTGCCGACCGATGACTCTTTCTCTCCGACCATCGACCCGGAAATCGCACCGTCGGCTTGTGTGCTCGCCTCCGTCAACCCTCGTGCCGAAGCTCCCATCCTTCGCTGGATTCGCGCTCGTTACGAGCCGGCGACGCACCGGTTCCCGTCGGAGGTGCCATCACCATACCCCACGGCCTATCAAACACCCAGCAGTGCCGGGGCTGACCGGATCGCCAATGCAATCGCTGCGTTCGAGGAGCATCAGCAGTCAACCATCATCGTCGATGCCGGGACCGCAATCACCGTCGACGCGGTGGCCGACGACGGAACGTTCCTCGGAGGGACGATACTCCCCGGCCCGTCGCTCTGCGTGTCCGCTCTGGCCAGTGGCACCGCCCTGCTCACAGAGCCCAACCTCCGCCGGGAGGCCCCCCCGATCGGAAAGAATACAGAGGACGCGATCCGGTCCGGTGTGCTGCGTGGGATCGCCGGGGCGGTGGACCGCCTGGTAGCCGACATCAGCGCTGAATTGGGTGGAGACCGCCCGGTATTCCTGACCGGCGGAGGCGCCCCGATCCTACAACGACTTTGTTGTACGCAGTGGACCTTTCGGCCGCACTTGGCACTGGTCGGGCTCGTCATCGCCTATCGGGCATTCCGCACCGAGTAGTTCGGCGGCCCTTGCAGGCCGTCACGAATTCCCTCCGGGGCCGTGGTGCGTAGGCCTGTAAAAAAATGTAAGAAAACGCTTGACATCAGTAGCCAGACCGGTTATTACATAATGCGTTGGCAGCAAAAGATCGACTGATCATAAGCTCAACTGGCTCACGTGGACATTTGTATATCCATCCTTTCCTTCATCCTCCGGCCGAAACCCGGAGCCGGGTCCACGTTCGTTGTAATAGCGCGGCTCTGTCTTCGGGGCGGGCGACGCCGTTCCGCCGTCCGCCCCCTTCGCGCCCGTGTTGATCCCCTTTCCCTTTCGGCTGATCCCGGCATGCGGAATACCACCTCCTTCCGCTGATCCTTTCTGTTGCAACGCGCCTCTTACCCGCTCGATGACAACACGAGGCGGCTATGCAGTTCCTACCCGCCGATAGACAAACGCCTTGCCGAATAGCTATCGAACTCGTTTTCCCGATAAAATTCGGCGGAAATCGGGAAAAATGTTTGACGCTGACATTCTCGGGGTTAAAATTACTGGGCTTTCAGGCCTCCCGTGCCTTGATCGCCTCATAAAAGAAACCGCCCTTCAGCAAAGCGAATTGGACGGAGCACGAAGATGAATATGACAGCAGCCCAATACCTCGAGAGCGCGCTGGCCGTCGTCAAGAAGCAAAACCCCCACCAGCCCGAGTTTGTCCAGGCAGTGACGGAAGTCTTTACGACGATCCGGCCCGCGGTGGAACGGCACCCCGAGTATTTCGAGCACTGCATCCTCGAACGACTGACGGAACCGGAACGGGTGGCGATCTTCCGCATCCCGTGGCAGGATGACCGCGGCCGGATTCGGATCAACCGGGGCTACCGGGTGAGATTCAACAGCGCACTCGGCCCGTACAAGGGCGGGCTTCGATTCCACCCCACGGTCAACCTGAGCATCTCCAAGTTCCTGGCGTTTGAGCAGACGCTCAAGAACGCCCTCACCAACCTGCCGCTGGGCGGAGCCAAGGGCGGGAGCGATTTCGATCCGAAGGGGAAGTCCGACAACGAGGTGATGCGGTTCTGCCAAAGTTTTTCCACCGAAGTGTATCGGTTCATCGGGCCCAGCTCCGACGTGCCGGCGGGCGACATCGGAGTCGGAGTACGCGAGGTCGGCTACATCTTCGGCCAGCACAAACGGATCACCGGCGAGTTCGAATATGCCCTTACCGGCAAAGACGTCAAGTGGGGCGGAAGCTACGTCCGAAAACAGGCGACCGGCTATGGCCTGATCTACTTTCTCCACGAGATGCTGCAAGAGAACGGCCGGACGCTCGACGGGCTGCGGCTCTCCATCTCCGGCTCGGGAAACGTCGCCATCTACGCCGCCGAAAAGGCACAAGAGCTCGGGGCGACAGTGGTGGCCATGTCGGACAGCACGGGCTATGTGTACCACCCCCAGGGCATACGGATCGAACTGATGAAGCAGTTGAAGGAGGGCGAGCGTAAACGGATCAGCGCCTATGCCGATCAATGCTCCGAGGCCGAATACCACGAAGGAAGCTCGGGTATATGGGCCATCCCCGTGGACGTCGCACTTCCCTGCGCCACACAGAACGAGATCGACGCGGACTCGGCCAGGAAGATGGCTGATAACGGCGTCATCTGCGTCGCCGAGGGAGCGAACATGCCGACGACCAACGAGGCGATTGACGTGCTGCACGATGCGGGCATTATGTTTGGGCCGGGCAAGGCGGCGAACGCGGGCGGTGTGGCGACCTCGGCACTCGAGATGTCTCAGAACAGCTTGCGATTGCAGTGGAGCTTCGCCGAAGTCGACGCCCGCCTGAAGACCATTATGCAGAATATCTATTGGCTGTGCGCCCGGACGGCCGAGGAGTACGGGCAGCCGGGTGACCTCGATACCGGGGCGAACATCGCAGGGTTCATCAAAGTGGCGGACGCCACCATCGAGCAGGGCCTGGTCTGATTCCGCTATCGACGTGTGAAGGACGAAACAGTAAAGCTGACCGGGGAGCTGGCTTCATCCCTCCCGCTTGTGTGCCCGCATAAGCCGATATCCGACCAGCCGGCTGCGTAACGGCGTACTCGGCAGGCGAACATTCTCGCAAAACGCATCGAACCGATCGAAACCCAGGGCCCTGAGCTCTGGGGCTGGGTCGCGTTCGATATAGGCCCGGAACATCCGCGCCCGGTCCTCCCGTGTGCAATAACGGCGTTTACGCAGCGCCTTGTCCAACTTGGCCAGCAGGACGAACCGTTCGGTGGGGGGCACCGGCGGCCTGACCAGTATCGTATGTTCGTGATCCATCATGCCAAAACCGGCCGGGCTGTCGGGGCCGGGAAGCAGCAGGTGGCCCGTGCCCACCTGAGTCAGAAATCCACCGTTCTCGAACAGCCGCCAGTGGAATGCGCCCAGCCGCTCGAAACCGTCCATAGACCGGAACGTTTCGACTGACTCCTCCGAGGCGCTGAGGATAGATTTTAACGGTACCCACCCGGCCAGGTGTTTCTGGATCAGGTATGAACCAACGGGCACGCCCCACAAATGCAGCCGGTTGCAGGCAACGATCTCGGGGAATGGCACGCCCAGCCCGTCCAGCCATTCGGCGACGCGCTGCTCGTGCAGGGCACGCCCGGTACGCCTCAGGGCAAGAATCCAGCTCCAGTTGCCGCGAAAGTGGTAGAGCCGCAAATAGAACATCTTCGACGGATCGCTTGTCTCCGTCGCGAAGCGAATACGGTCCCGCTTCATCTTCTGCAGTTTGAACGATATCGGACCGGGCAGCCGGTCGTGGCATTCGTCGTGGATGCGCTCCAGATGCCGGGCCAGGTGCTCTTTTCGAGCTGTTTCGCTGTGACTGAACTCCCACGGACGCTCAGAATCGGACCCGACCTTGAACCACGGCTCACCGGTGTCCTCGAAAAACTCTTTCACCAATGGCTGGCCGGTCTCGACGTGACTCTCCTCCACACAATCGGCTCTGCTCGATGATTGGCCCGACACGCTCTTCTTTCCCGCCATTTCCTGATCCACGCGAGTTGGCGCATCCCTCTATGACCGTGAGGGGGGAATTGGCGCCGGAGAATTGCAGTGCCAACGACTGCGCCAATAGGGGCGTCGCCTGCAACATGCCGATCGGAACTTAATGCTCAACCGGAGCAGACGGCCCTGATCAAAATCTGCCAGAATAACTGTGTGCACACAGAATAGTCATCTTTGCGTCGATGTCAAGCGACAGCCGACCGGCGCGGATTCTGTTCCGGGGGCATGACCTTAGCCGACCTGTGCTGGCAGCCGGGCAAATCACAACTGCATTACGATTGGACCGGGAACGCGCAACTGCTTCGGCTGCCCCGTTCGAACGCCGGGGCAGAGTTCAGCGGACGGCCCGGCGGCGAGTGAGGGAAGCTGCGCGTCTGGATATGAGGGGCGAAAACCGATTGGCTCAACGGCTCGACCAGTGTATGTGCGCACGAATAAAGATGGAAACGCTTGACAGAGAGATCTGAATTTTATTTAATAGTATTAGGAACTATTTGCAAGTAGCAATCGGCCGCCCGCCAGGCATTCCCGGCGAGCGATCTGCTCGGAGATATGTATATGGAAACCAATGAACCGATCAGGCAGACGCCTCAGCGAACGGCGATATTGGAGCAGCTGCGGCGGACACGGGCTCATCCCACCGCCGATCAGCTGTATGAGACCGTGCGGGACCGCCTGCCGCGAGTCAGCTTGGCGACCGTCTATCGCAACCTGCAGCTTCTCTCGAACCGCGGTATAATCAGAAAGCTGTGTCCGGGTGATGGACCGATGCGGTTCGACGCCGAGACCAGCCCCCACAGGCACATTTACTGCGTCAGGTGTGGCCGGGTCGAGAACGTGGACGGCAAACCGCCGCAGGTCGCTCTTTCGGAGGTCGAGCGAAATACGGGATATCGCATCCTGGGATGCGAGCTCATCATCCACGGCTGTTGCCCGGACTGTTGTGCCGAAAATAATGCACTATCTGCCGGCCTGGTCGGAGAATCCGACTGATTGGCCGAAAGGAGAATATAGAATGTCTGAAATCATAACGACGTTTGTCTATCCCTTCTGGGATACGCTTTCACAGATGGCTCCCTATCTGCTCTTCGGATTCCTTGCCGCGGGACTGCTCTCGGTGTTCATCTCGGCCCGCTCGATCGAACGTCACCTCGGCGGTTCGGGCCGATGGCCGATTCCCAAGGCGGCATTGTTGGGCGTTCCGTTGCCGCTGTGTTCCTGTAGCGTGTTGCCGGTATCCGCATCGCTTCACAAGCATGGCGCCAGCTCCGGGTCGGTGCTCGCCTTCCTGATATCGACTCCACAGACCGGTGTGGATTGTATCCTGGTGACGTTCGCCCTGCTCGGGCCATTGTTCGCGGTTGTCAGGCCGGTGGTTGCGCTCGCAAGTGGTTTGGCGGGAGGGCTGGTGGCCCGCCGCGTGGACGGCACGGCCGGAGCGACAGGGCCCAAGCAGTCAGTCGAGCCGGAATGCTGTCACGAGGTATGCTGCGAGCATGAGAACCAGGGCGGGCGCCTGAGGCGGGCGCTTGCCCACGGCTTCGGCAAGCTTCCCGGCGATATCGGCGGGGCCTTGCTGGTCGGCATCGGGGTAGCCGGCCTGATAACCATACTCGTGCCCGATGGTTTCTTCATGGGAATCGGTACCGGGATCGTGTCGATTCTGGTGATGATGGTGATCGGAATTCCGCTGTATGTCTGTTCGGCGGCCTCGGTGCCGATTGCCGCGGCGTTGATCCTGAGGGGTGTTTCTCCCGGGGCGGCTTTGGCGTTCCTGATCACCGGACCGGCGACCAACGCGGCTGCCATAGCAACCGTATGGCGGCTGCTCGGGGCCCGGATCGCGACGGTGTATCTCGGTACAGTCGCATTGACGGCGCTCCTGTCCGGGCTGGGCCTGAATGCCATCGTGGGCATGGTGGGGGGGACGGAGGCGATCATGGAGCACGCGGGACACACTATGCTGCCGCCATCGCTGCGAACGGCGAGCGCACTCCTGCTCCTGCTGGTTATTGGCCTGGCAATGTTCCGTCGCACCCGAGAGCGACGGGCTGTCGCAGAACGGGCGGTCGCCTGAAGACAGTTGGTCAGGTTGACGATCCGTCCGGCTTCAGATGCTTGGCGAACCACTCGCCGGCCATCTCGGCGACCTTCTCCAGTGCTCCCGGCTCTTCGAACAGGTGGGTCGCATCCGGGACCACCGAAAGCCGTTTGTGCTCGGTGTGCATCTCATCGAGAGCTTGGCGATTGAGCTGGAGGACGGTGAGGTCGCGGCCGCCGACAATGAGAAGGGTAGGGCATTTCACGTCCGGCAGTGCCTGGGCCGCCAGATCCGGGCGGCCGCCCCGTGAGACAACCGCCCCCGCTGTCTCGGGACGTTCGGCGGCTGCCACCAGCGCCGCGGCTGCTCCGGTGCTCGAGCCGAAGTAACCGAGCTTCAACCCCTTCGACTCGGGCTGTTGAAGGACCCAGTCGGTCGCCCCGACCAGCCGCTTGCCCAGCAGTTCGATATCGAACCTCTGTTGGCGGGTCATCCGATCCTCCTCGTCCTCTTCAGCGGTGAGCAGATCGAACAGCAGGGTGCCGATGCCTCTTTCCTGAAGCTGGCTGGCAACAAACCGGTTCCGCGGGCTGTGCCTGCTGCTTCCGCTGCCATGCGCAAAAAGGACCAGGCCCCTTGTATCCGGTGGGATCACCAGATCGGCGTCCAGGCAAGCTGATTCCATATCGATCTGCACCGATCGCATCTCTTCGGGCGTTGCCTCGCTCATCTAATCCTCCTTTGTCTCTTTCGGGCTCCGGCCGAACCCGGCAGCGTCGGCAAGAAGTTGCCGCACTTCCTCGTCGGTGGTCTGGGAAAAATCCTGGTACGAACCGCCGACGGCGAAGAACGGGGACGGCGTGGCCAGGCAGACCACATCATCGACGACCTTGCGAAATTCCCGGACCGTGCGTGCGGGCGCGGTCGGTACGGCGAGCACGATATTCCGCGGATGGCGTACGCGAATGGCCCTGACGGCCGCCCGCATGCTGGCACCTGTCGCCAGTCCGTCGTCAACCAGGACGGCGGTCTTCCCCGATATATCGAGCGGCTCGCGGTCGCCCCGATATGCTCGTTCACGTCGCCGCAGTTCTTCGCGCTCGCGTTCCGCAACCTGCTCGACCTGTTCCGGAGTGATAGGGACGGAGGCCATTACGTCATCGTTTATTACCCGGACGCCGCCAGAGGCGATCGCCCCCATCGCCAGTTCCTCGTGGCCGGGAACGCCCAGCTTTCGCACCAGGAACACGTCCAGGGGCAGGTCGAGTTTTTTCGCCACCTCGTAGCCGACCGGGACTCCGCCGCGCGGGAGTGCCAGGACCACCGCGTCCCGGTCGGCGTATTCAGCGAGCGCATCGGCCAGTTGTCTCCCGGCGTCGTGACGATCTCGAAAAGAGTTCATGCAAGGACCCTCTCTGCCGTCCCCAGGGTTCCAGTGTCGGTCAAGCCCAATGATATCTGTTCCGCCCCGCCCAAGCAAGCGGCGGCCCCGTCCATTCCTTCGCTGTCGGACTGCTCTATCCTTTTGCCCGCAAGCGCGCTAAGATATGAGCCAGCGGGTCGTGGCTTCGCCACCGCCGATGCTGAATTGCACCATTGACGCCCAGTTTGCCATGATGACTTGAACGAGACTTGACCGGACTTCCTCAACCTTCCTCAGCAATCAAATGAGAAACAGAAACCGCGTTCACCTGATCGCCTGTGGTGTGCCGGCTGCGGACCTTGAGGCCGTAGCCGCCGACCTCCAGCTCGACATGTCGACCGAGTCCTTACCGGGCGGCTTGCACAACCGCCCGCACGAGTTGCGCAGGCGGCTTCAGGAAGCGATTGATCGGGCATCGGTCCGTCAGGGGCTGGACCGCATCGCCATCGGCTACGGCCTCTGTGGGATGGGCACGGTCGGCATCCACGCTCGTCATGTCCCGCTCGCCATCCCGCTTGTGAACGACTGCATCGCTCTGTTCCTCGGTTCCGACGCGGCTTACCGGGAACAGTTCGCCCAGTATCCGGGGACCTATTACATCACGCCCGGCTGGATCGACGAGAAGGCCCGACCGTCCTCGGACACCGAGCAGAGCGGGGTACGCGGGCCGACGGAGTACGATTTCGACGAGCTGGTCGAGAAGTACGGGCGCGAAAATGCCGAAGCGATCCGCTACTTCCTCGAGAGCTGGCGGCGGAACTACCAGCGGGCCGCATATATCCGCACAGGGGCGCGTCCTGATGACGGGGGAGCCGCTGATATCGCGAGGGCGATGGCCCAGGAGTTCGGCTGGGCTTACGAGGAGTTGGAGGGGACCCGGACGCTGTTGGAAAAGCTGCTCACCCAGGACGTGTCGAGCGACGAGGTCCTCATTGTCCCTCCCCATCATGTAACCGCCTATAATGCCGTGTCCGAAAGTCTGACTGCCGCACCGGTGTGGGAGCAGAAGGCGGAACGCTCGGGCGAGGATGTGCTGGTATTCGAGGGGGACCGGGCGGAGAACAACGGCCCGCCGTTACACCTGGGGTTGGGGATCGACGCCGGCGGGACGTATACCGACGTCGTCCTCTATGACTTCGACTGCCACGACGTGATCCAGAAGGCCAAGGCACTGACCACCAGGTGGGACTACACGGTCGGCATCGAAGCGGCGCTCGATCAGCTCGACGACCGTCTTCTGCACCGGGTCAACCTGGTCGCCATCTCGACTACGCTGGCGACGAATGCCGTGGTCGAGGGGGCCGGGCAGGAGGCCGGACTGCTCATCATGCCCCCCTACGGCCTCTTCCAGCCCGACGATATCCGCTACCGGCCCTTGGCCGTGCTGAGCGGCCGGCTGGACATCGACGGCAGCGAGCTCGAACCGATCGAGCCCGACGAGGTCCGCAGAACGGTGCGTGAAATGATAGACCGGCAGAACGTCGAGGCGTTCGCCGTGACCGGCTACGCGAGCCATGCCAACCCGTCGCACGAACTGCAGGTCCGGTCGATCATCCGCGACGTAAGTGGTCGGAGCGTGACCTGCGGACACGAGGTCTCCGAGATGTTGAACTACCGAGTTCGTGCGACCACCGCGGCGCTGAACGCCCGGATCATCCCCTGCCTGGAGGCACTGATCGAGCACGTGGGGGTTTCGCTCGAGCGGCGGGGAATTGCCGCCCCCCGGATGGTGGTGAAGAGCGACGGTTCGCTGATGAACGCCGGCGAGGCCCTGCGACGTCCAATCGAGACCGTGCTCTCCGGTCCGGCGGCGAGCGCGGCGGGGGCCTGCCACCTGTGCCGCTTGTCCGATGCGACCATTATCGATATCGGGGGCACCACGACGGATACGGCCCTGATTCGCGATGGGAGCGTTCGGACGTGCGAGCAGGGGGCGACCATCGGCGGCCGCCGCACACACGTCCGGGCGCTGGACTTTCGGACGCTCGGGCTGGGCGGTGACAGCCGCATCGAGGTGCGCGGCGGAGAACTGCACGTCGGCCCCCAGCGGGTCGCACCCATCTCGTGGCTTGCGGGGCAGGGGGGGCTACGGCTCGATGTGTTCGATTGGATCGAGCATCATTTCGATCGGTTTGGCGATACCAGTCGAGGGATGGAGTTCATCGCCCTTGCCGGCCGCGCAGACGGGCGGAACGAACGTGAGCGTCAGGTCGTCGAAGCTCTGGCCGATGGGCCGCTGTCGGCCGACGAGCTCGCACATCGGCTGGATGTCGGGTCGTGGGAGCTTCTTCCGTTGGCCTCACTCGCCGCCCGGAATATTGTGCAGCGGTGCGGCCTTACGCCGACCGATCTTTTGCATGCCGTCGGTCGGCTCGAACTGTGGGACCGGCGTGCGGCACTCCGGATGGCGGAACTGGTCGGTCGGCTGATCGGGGAGAGCTCGGACACTCTGGCCCGGCGAGTGTTCGATCGTATTTCTCGGATGCTGGCGGTAGAAATCCTCAAGCGGCAGCTTGGGGAGGAGGTCGATCCCGAGGGCCTTGATGCCTCGCCGGTGGCGGCAGCGCTGGTGGACAATCTGCTCTCGGGCGGGGGCTCCGGCTACCGGGTCCGAGTTCAACTCGGCCGCCCGTTGGTGGGGGTCGGGGCTCCGGTGGATTTCTTCCTGCCGCGAGCGGCGGAATTCTTCGGGGCCGAGGCGATCATCCCGCCCGACGCAGACGTGGCCAACGCCATCGGAGCCATAACCAGCAGGGTGCATGTCGGCCAGCGGGTTCGAATCGTTCCGACAGATGACGGACGATACGCGGTGTCGGGCGCCCCAGACGCGCCCGCATTCCCCGATTTTGAAGACGCCCAGGAGTTCGCCCTGGCTGAGCTGCAGCGGGCGCTTCGGGGCCGGGCCCGGCGAGCGGGGACCCGCGAGACGCGGGTCGAGGTGCGGATCGACGATCGGATTGCCCATACCGCGTCGGGAGCCGACCTGTTTCTCGGCCGAATTCTGGACGCATCGCTGACCGGACGGCCCGACCTCGCCCGGATGGAAGACCCGGACTGATTTCGATATTCCGATTCGTGTGCGACAGGCGTTTTCCTGGTTCCAATGCGCCGAATATGCCTCATCCACCGGCGAAGGAAAAGTGTGGAAAAAATCCACGCCTGGGTATTTAAGAGTGTATGACTGTCCGGCCACGCGGAAGCTTGGCCAGTTATCCTCGATAATGTCATCCGTGTAAGCGCTTGTTATAATATGGTTTATATTACATCTTCTGCATTATGTAAAAAGAAGTATTGTTTCTGGCATGGAATGTGCTATAGTATCCAGCGGTGCGGTGGTAGATACCTGCGAGACCTGCGGGTTCCCCCTGACCTTCCGGATTCCGCAATTATGGCCCGTTGGTCTCGCAGGCAGCAGCTCCACCCCCGAAAGCTCTGGCCACTCCCCCTGGGGCTTTCACGGCGCTGCTCCGCTCGCCACCGCACCGCCCCCTCTCTCTGGGCAGGAGCAGGAGGCTTGACGAATGATGGAGCCGCATCTACAATGCCTGCGTCCCGTTACGGTTATGTGACATCTTGATTGAGGCGGAGATTAGACACGAGCCGGGTGAAATGCCGAGTGGCCCCGGGCTCGTCAACGCTGTCGAATTGAAATAGATCTTCTCTTTCGCCATGGTATTGGTTGTCTGACGGACAGTCGATTTGACAAAATAACTGAGTGCGAGCAAGTGTCCTGTGGTCAATTTTGGTTGCCCGGGACATTTGATCGGTTTGATGATGGTATGTGTTGGTATTTTTTTAGGAAAGAAGAATAATGAGCAAAACGACGGAATTGGATTTCAGTCGGGCTGATTGTTGTCGCCGGATTTTTGAAGCGGTCCCACGCCAACTTGATCTCGCCCGCCTGCTCGGTCTAACCCCTTCGGCGATCTCGAACACGAAAAAGCGGCAGCAGTGTTCGCTCGAGCTGGTGATTGCGGCATCCCAAATCACTGGCCGGCCGATCGAGTGGTTTCTGTTCGGCGAGCGCGGCCAGAAAGGCGGCCCGGCGCCCGGCGCCGTGGCGCCGGCGCAGCAGCCGATGCAGCAGCGTATCGAAAACCTCGAACTGACGGTACGGCGGATGGAACAGCGTATCGCACGGCTCGAAGGCGGCTGCTGCTCCGAATAAGCCGACCTGAGCGGTTATGGGGCCGCCCGGTATAAAGCCCTCTTGCTGCCGATCGGTGATACCGCGTTCTAAACAGGGCAGGGCGTTTGTCTACCACCGTATCGGGCGGTTCGCCCATCGTTCACACCACCCCGCGTCGCTGATTGAAATGGCGGCACCATAAGCCAACACCTGCTTCGCAATTCCTCATGCCATTGAACTCCGCGCCCATACTGCGAGTATGTACGTCATAAGCAGCAGCGGATGGGAGGAGAGGGCATGACACTCCAGCCGATAATGGCCGAATCGGTTCTCTCGACTGGCGAACTCAGGGCTCCACGGTGTGGCGTGCTGGCCGTCCGTTGTGGCGGGGCTTGACGTGGGGGTTCCCACACCATAGGATTTCAGCACATCTTCGGTCTGCACAATCAGGTATAGGGGCACAATGGAATTTCTCGAACGCCTGCATCGACTCGCCCGGCAGCAGCCGAAACGAGTCGTTCTGCCGGAGTCCGTCGATTCGCGGGTACTCACAGCGGCCCGCCAGCTTATCGATGAGGACCTTGCCCGCCCGTTACTCCTCGGCTCTCGTCCCTCGATCGAAGTGGTTGCGGCCGACGCGGGCCTGTCGCTCGAAGGGATTGATGTCGTCGACCATCTGAATGCCGACCGGCTGGACGAGTATGTTGACCGGTTGGTCGAGATTCGCTCTCATAAGGGCCTGACCACAGATGAGGCCCGCAAACTCCTGGACAAACCGGTCTATTACGGCGGGATGATGGTTACAATGGGCGATGCGGCGGGTGCAGTTGCCGGATGTGCAACCTCGACGGCCGACGTCGTTCGGGCTTTCATCCAGGTCATTCGCCCGTGCGAAGACATCCCCACGGTCTCCAGTTGCTCGATTATTGCCCTACGGCCAGGTAGCATTGTCGACAGCGACACCTTGCTCTTTGCCGATACGGGGGTGCTGCCCGATCCCGACGCCGGTCAACTTGCCGACGTGGCACTGGCCACGGCACGGACCTATCGGTCTTTTTTCGACAGCGAACCGCGGGTTGCTATGCTCTCGTTCTCGACTCACGGCAGCGCATCGCATCCGTCCATTGAGAAGGTGAAGCGAGCGACCGAGATGGTCCGGGAGCGCGAACCGTCGCTGGCTGTCGATGGAGAGATGCAGGTGGACGCTGCCCTGGTTCCGGAGATCGCTGTTCGCAAGGTGGGCGAAAGCCCAGTCGCAGGCCGGGCGAATATCCTCGTCTTCCCGAACTTGGACGCTGCGAACGCCGCGTACAAACTTGTGGAACGATTGGCCGGTGCTCGAGCACTCGGCCCGGTGCTGCAGGGGCTCCGACGCCCGGCGAGCGATCTGTCGCGCGGATGCTCCGTGCAGGATATCGTGGATGTGGCCACTGTGGTGGGCGTTCAGGCCCAGCAGAAGACATAGCATCCCCGGTCACACGACGCCCGATTCTGCCGATGATAAACACCGGGCGCCCGGCGCGGGGTGCATCCCGACGCATGACGAACGGAGGAGGCAGGAAACGATGATCATCGAGGGCAGGGCATATGCCCGGGCCGGGCTGATGGGCAATCCGTCCGACGGATATTACGGCAAGACGATCGCGATGATCGTCAGGAACTTCTCGGCGGCGGTAACGCTGTGGGAGTCGCCCGAGCTGGAAATCCGGCCCGGCCAGGAAGACTCGCTCGTATACCCGTCGCTGCCGGATCTGACGGCGGACGTGGACCTGAACGGCTACTACGGCGGAGTCCGACTGGTCAAGGCGACGGTCTACCGGTTCGCTCAGACCTTCCTCTCTGATCGGGCGCCCTCCGAGATTCCCAATTTCACCATCCGCTACCGGACCAATATCCCCCGGCAGGTCGGCCTGGCCGGCTCCAGCGCCATCATCACCGCGACCACCCGGGCCCTCTGCCGGTTCTATGGAGTCGATATCGGCAAAGAAGTGATGCCGACATTCGTGCTCGAAGTGGAGACGGAAGAGCTGAACCTGAACGCCGGCTTGCAGGACCGAGTCATCCAGACCTACGAGGGACTGGTGTACATGGATTTCGACCGGGAGACCGTGGAGGACACGGGGCACGGTCGGTACGAACCGCTCGACCCACGCCTGCTTCCCCCGCTGTTCATTGCCTATCGCACAGATGTCGCCGAGCTCAGCGCCGTCACCCATACCGATCTTCGCGAGCGATGGAAACTGGGCGACAGCGTGGTTGTCGAGGGGATGAATGAGTGCGCACGACTGGCCGAACGAGCGCGGGACCTCTTGATGGCAGGGCGTGGCTCCGAACTGGGCGAGCTGATGGACGCGAATTTCGAGGCAAGGCGCTCGATGTGCTCTCTCGACCCCGTGGATGTGCGGATGGTCGAGATCGCCCGCAAGCACGGCGGGCATTCCAAGTTCGCCGGCTCGGGCGGGGCCATCGTCGGGATATATCCGGGCGACGAGGCCTGCGCCGCGATGGCCAAAGAACTGGAACAGGTCAATTGCAGGGTCATTCGGCCCGAAATCTAACACGGAGGGCGGACGAGAGGTGACCGTCGATAAGCAGACACAGCCCCCCATCCTCGTCGGCAGCAGTCCGGCAATACGCGAAGTGGACCGCCTGATCACCACCGCCGCCGAGTCGGACATCACCGTCCTCATCACAGGGGAAAGCGGCACGGGCAAGACCCTGGCTGCCAGCCGGATACACCACCTATCCGGCCGGCGGGAAGGCCCGTTCGTTCAGACAAACTGTGCCAGTCTGCCCGAAACGTTGCTCGAATCGGAAATCTTCGGCCACGAGCGGGGGGCGTTCACCGGGGCCGCCCGACGGCATTCCGGACGTTTCGAACAGGCGGACGGGGGCACGCTGCTGCTCGACGAGGTCGGCGAGCTGAGCCCCCGAGCCCAGGCCAAACTGCTGCAGGTCATCGAGGAACGCTCGTTCCAGCGAGTCGGCGGCGAGACCCTCATACGCGCCGACGTCCGACTGCTGGTGGCGACAAACGCCGACCTGCGACAGCGAGTGGAAGCCGGGGCGTTCCGACGCGACCTCTTCTACCGACTGAGCGAACTGGCCATACGACTTCCCCCGCTGCGAGAACACCCCCAGGACATCCCCGCCCTGGTGCGCCACTTCGTGCGCCGAATCAGCAAAGAGCTGGGCAAAAACGTCGAGCGAGTTTCCGACGCCGCAATGGCGCAACTGCTGCGATATCAGTGGCCCGGCAATGTACGCGAGCTCCAGAACGTTATCAAGGGCGGGCTGGCCACCGCCGAACACGAGGCGGTCTGGCTCGAGGACCTGCCGCTCTCCGTGGAAATTAGAACTGCCGACAGCGAGCGCTCTTCGGAAGGGCTGTGCTCGCTGGAAGAGGTCGAGCGACGGCACATCGCAAAGGTGCTCGCGGCCGTCCAATGGAAAAAGGTCGATGCCGCGGCCATACTGGACATCGGCCGGTCGACCCTCGACCGCAAGATCGATAAGTATGGGCTGACAAGGCCCGGATAAGCCCCAAAGCGTATCAAACCGATACAATTCCACCCGTAATTGAACAAATCGCGTAAACCGCAGTTTTGCAATAGGTTGCAGCCGATATCGGCGACATGGCGTGTCATAATGAGACGTCTTCGCCGGCGCTTCTCTTGGGGAGTTTCCGCCTGATTTCCTTAAGACGCAATATATTTCTCATTATACAGCAAGGGGTTGCATCTCCAGGTTTTTGAATCTGATGTTCTGGGCGGTGATCTGGCACAGATATTGCAACATGTGGGGGTGAGGTGTTGAACTATGGGATTGCACATCATTGTAGACCGGCAAGCCGTCTCGGCCCCTGCATCTCGATCCGCCCATGCGGAATCCTGCCCCCGGCAATCCTCCGCCCTCACCGGGGGCAGGTCCGTTTCTTCCTCTATCTTATGTATGGAAATGGCGGATGAACAGGGCCCATTCGGCTGCACAACTGAGAAGGAGTGAGCGATGAAATTCAAGGTGTTCAGGAATCGTTCTCGTGGCTTTACCCTCATCCACATAATGACCACCAGCGTCATCCTGGCCGTGTTGGGGATGATGGGATGGCAGGCAACCCGGTACGCTACCCGGAGAGCGGACATGCAGCGCCTGCTCAACCGCGGCAACAGTCTGGCGACCTGCCTGAACATGTATCAGCAGAGCAATAACCGTTATCCGGATGCCTATCCGGCCCAGCTGGAAGTAGACCTTGCCCCTTATGCGGATAGTATGGCCTTGTTCGTCGACTCTGCGAACCCGGGCGCAGGGGCCGACTCCCTGAACAAATCCTACGTGACTCCGGTGTTGAGCCAGGACCACACGTACGTCCTCAGTCTCAACTCCGAGGCGGAACCGAATCGAACGGTGGTCGTATATGCCGACAGCTCGGCGCGGATCGCCAGACGACTGCCCATCTACCACGACGGTGAAAGAGTCCAGCCCGGGACCGTCGTGCAGGGTGGCACGGTCGTATTTGGCGACACGAGCACCGTCGAACTCTCTGATGACATGGCCACGACAATTGTTCAATCGTTCGTCGGTGATGACGATAATGCTTATAACGTGGTCAAGTTCAATCGGAGCGAACCGGGAACGATGACAGCTGTGGCGGCCGACGCGGGCGTCGTCAAGATGGCCTCGGCAGCCGGAGTTACGTTCGTCAGGGGCGGGATCACCGATATGGAGCTGTTGCATGAAGACGGGAAGGATTACGCCAAAGTGTTCGCCGAGGCAGGAGAGATCATCGTCAATGGCAGCGTCATCAGCCAGGGGATGATTGCCGGCGCCTCGACGGCAAGCGTCCTGTTCTCCGTGGACGGCGAAACGTTCATTGACACACAGAACATGGAGGGCGAAATTAATATCAACCCGAACAACTCCTTCTTCCAGTTCGAGTTGTATCACTACGTTTACGATGACGGAGAGCAGGTGTTAGACGACGATGACAAGCCAGTGACAGAAGTCATCCGACGCCAGGACCTGCTCAGAGATCGCACGATAGAGTACTCGGGCGAGGCATATAAAGTGCTTGTCAGGCCCATTGGAAACGCCAATCAGAACACGCTCGAGATCAACGGTGAACCATACCGGCTCCACAACGGTACAACCTACACCTTCGAGGGCGATCTGGATGTGTATCTCCGTAACGAAGGGCGCGGGATGGGCCAGTGGTGGATCAGCATCAGGGTCAATTCGCCTGAACCTGAAGAAGAAGAAGAAGGCAATGGTGACGAGGAAACTACAGAAGCAGGCGACGGCCAGTACGACGATGATTATGAAGTCGGGACCATCGATGGCGATGACGGGGCGAGCGAAGAAAGCGACAGCCCGGCACGCAGGCGCTGGTTCCAGTCGTCCGGACTGGCCGAGCGGATACTTGGCCGGGGCACGCCCGTCAGAGAGGGTCGATGGGTGAAAGTCACCGGCTTCAATCGTTGA
>PUPC01000017.1 GCA_003553185.1 Planctomycetota bacterium
CTGTCTTTGCGGGTCGCCATACCTTGCTCCTCCCAGCGTCGGTCAACCATGATTCCATTTCCTCCAATATCGAACGGACTGGAATTGTCACATCTGCCTCGAACCGGCCACGCCCGCTGTGTCGGTCCGCCGAGCGAGCCGGCTTGTGCCTATCTTATCGAAGCGGCCGCCCGATTGCACGTCGGTCTACTGCTTTGTGCGTGTCTTCTGTCACCGGGCGCCTGCCATCTGATCAGGGCCGGATGAGTATGGTCCGGAAGGTCAGCGTTTCGGCATCGTCCGCTGCCCTGTGTCGCGGGCGGAGCCGGACGTCAACCGTCAGCAGGAATTCCTGATCGTTCAGTTCCTCGCATACGATCCGCTTCTGGTAGGCAGGATAGCGTTCCGAACTGACGAACTGATAGGCCCCTGCCGAGCCGGTGCTCAGTTCGTCGGCCGATTTCCCGGCGAGTGCCTCGGCCTGCATCCGTTCGAGGACGGTTTCGGCGACCAGTGCGGCGGAGGTCTGATCGATCCCCTGCTGGTGCAAGCTGACCGCCGACGAGAACGTGGCGATCACGCCGACCATTCCGATGACCAGGATGGCCAGGGCGACCAGAATCTCGATCAAGCTGAACCCGCCTTGCCTCGTCGTTATTATCATCGGTTTCGGTCTCCCCCCGTCGGGATCGAGATTTCTGCTCGGAACCAGTTGCCGGCGACGACGGACTCGCCCTCGCTGTGGGCGGCGGGAACGGTGCCTCGCGCCCCCCGGCTGCAGCCCACCAACTGGTTGTCGCTGGTCGTCACGTATCGGACCCACTCGTCCCCGATCTTAGCCACCTGGCGGTCGGGGTCACCAAGGACAAACCCGCGTACCGAATGGACGGGCAGGGTGGTCGCCTCGGCGTCGATCGCCTCCCGCAAGCTCGTCTCGGTGGTCGGGCCGGACAGCGGGATGGTGGTGACCTCGACTTGGATGTTGGGCGGGACAGCCCCGGCCTCGTTCCAATAGAGCTGCTCCCCATTGCCACGCGTCGGGAAGGAGCAGCCGAAGTGGATGATGCCCTCGGCGACCCGGGCCACGGCGGTGCCCGACGGGGGGGCGTCGAGCGGGGGCGGGCCGAGGAAGAGCGAGTCGCCGCCGGACTCCAGCCCGCGCTCGGCCCGATACAGCGCCCCGTCCTCGAGGAAGTAGGCCACCTCTTGCAGCCGCCCTCCGGCGTTGCGGACGAACACGAGAAACTGGGTAGAGTCGTCTGACCGGTATCCCGATACGAGCCGGACACCGGGCCGGAAGGCACGCGGAGACGCCTGCACCCGGAATACAGGTTCGGACAGGCGGGCCGTCGCCGTCTCAAACAGGCGGGCGTTCGATGTCTGGCCGGGCTGGGGTTCGATGCGCAGCCGGACGCGGATTTCCCGCGTATCGTTCCTCAGGTCTCCCTGCGTGAGGGCGATGGGGGGCGTGATCGTCTGGTCGTGCAGGCCGCTGACGAACTCGGCGCGCAGCGTGTATTCGCTCCAGGTATGCCCGCTCCCGGGGCGCTCTGCCGTCTCGACGAGCACGGTGCTGTTGGCGGTATATTCCGGCGAACGCCTGAGCGCGATCCGCGGCTCGATGAGAACCACCCGGGCGACGAACGGGAGCTTGATCAGGTACTCGATGTGCGACTCGGAGCCGGGGGCAGTGGGCGCGAGATAGACGGTCCCCGCCTCCCCGTCCTGCCGAATGGTCATCTGGGCCGTCGGGTCGGACATCCCGCCGGGGTCCCCGAGCTCATCGACCGTCCCCGAGTACAACTCGTGCGAGCCGGGCAGCCAGTAGTCCTCGAACACCCACGAGCCCGGCACCTCGGGGTCCCGCGGCTGCAGCGTGGCGAGGTCGCTCCGCACACGGTCGAACACGTACTGTGCGCGCTCGTAAGCGCCGCGGCGGACCTCGCCGGACCGCCAGGTGGACATCCCCGTCGCCAGCATCTGGGCCAGGGCGAGCCCGAGCACCGAGAGGACACCGATGGCCACCAGAAGCTCGACCATCGTCAGACCGCGGCGAGTCCGGACGGTGGCGGATCGCAGCGCGGGGCGGAACCGGCGCCGGCCGTGCCGGGACGGCGCTGCCGTCCGCCGGTGCCGCTTCCGGTTCATCGGTCCTTTTCGTCGCATGGGTGCCTTCCGCAATCCGTTAATAGGCCAGCTCCACGCTTTGGAGCACGTCGGCGGCGGAACGGTAGGTGACGGTCAGGCCCTCGAGCGTCGGGACTTGCCACGAGTCGATATCATAGCCCATCTCGAACTTGAAGAACGCCCGCACCTCGATGGTGTCGGCCGTCCTGTCGATGGTGTTCGCCTCGGCCGGGTCGTCGAACTTGAAGAGCAACCGGCCCTCGGTCTCGGCGGCCGCATCCCATCGGACCGGGGTGACCCGCCGCCAATCGGGCGAGTCGCCCAGCCGGGCGAGCACCACGATCCGGGTGTTCGGTGGAGTCTCGGCCGTCCACGAGATCGACTTCCACGTTGCCCCGCGCACCGTTTTCTTCGCCTGGAAGAAGACCAGGTCGTCGTCGTCGGAGTGCGGGGCGTAGGTCCGGAGATTTCCGGGCGATTCGTCGGCCGGGATGGCGAGCGGCATCCGGTCTTCGAACCGCGGCCGGAAGAGCCGGATGTGCCGCCGCTTCTCTGCTACATATTTTGCCACCTGCCCGTCGGACGTGTCGCGGACGTCGTCGAACCGCTCCAATCCGGTGAGGTCGATGGGCGTGGTGCCGAACCGGCCGCGGAACCGGCTCACACCATTGAAGAAGAACCGCTCGCGGGGCGGGTCCGAGCCAGGCACGGGCTCCTGTGTCTTGTGCGTGTAGTAGATGATCTCGCGGTTGCCGTCGTCGTCCCGGACCTCGAGATAGCCGCTGTCCGGGAAGGCCGCGTGATCTTCGGCCGGGATGCGGTCGGTCTGGAACGCCGGGATCGGTTGGCCGTCCTCGTCATAGGGCGATGCGGGCATCACGGTCGCCGGCAGGTTGGCCATCGGCAGGACGCGCGATCCCGTCGGATGCGGGCCGGCCGTCGTGTCCAGGCGTGCCCGGCCGAGGATCGACAGGGCGACCGTTCGGCCGCGCAGGGTGGGCGAGGGGCTGTCGGCGGGGTCGTCGTGCCCGCGCGGGTTCCCCTCATTGTCGGTATGCGAGCCGTACAAGTGCCGCCCGTCGCCGCAGACGAACGTGTATTCCCCCGGCGTCGGGTAGTCGGGGCGGATTTCCGAGTAGAATACGTACTCCCGATTATGGCTGGTCGAGGTCCACGGGTCGACCTCCCGGGCGAAGGTCCAGGTCCCTGTCTCCTCGTCGTAGGTCCCGTCTTCGAGATCTTCCTCGGTGAGGTGCTCCTGCTCGATCAGCCACTGGAGCGTCGTCTCGTCGGTGGTCAGTTCGCGGGTCCCCCCGGCGTGTTCGGTAGTCGTGTACGAGCTGACGACGAGGTATCCGCCGTGGGGGTTGAATCCGGCGTCGATGGGGTTCTGGTTGGTGGTGATGTTCCCGGTGGCCGGGATCGGGCCGGTGAGAGTGATCTGCGGGCTGCCCGTCTCGGCGCCGTGCGCCTCGGTGTATCGGATGTCGTGCGGCCAGCGGACTTTGTAGAACAGCGCCTCGTTGCCGACCTTGAGGTAGCCGGTCAGCGGCCAGGAGCCGGTCCCGAACATGCCGGTGTGGTGGGCCCACCGCCACTCGGTCGTGTCGTCGGTGTCGAACATCGGGTCGAGGGTGCCGATGACCAGGTCGGCCCCGGGGGCGGTTGTTGCGATCCCGTCGCTCACCGGCGTGGCGTGGTTGTCGTTCGTCGTGCCCCGCAGCCGCAGACTGGTGTTGCTCCGCTGGTGTTCGAAGACCTGCACGCTCCCGATGGTCGATTCGGCCGGGCCGCCGGTCCCCGACACGGGCGAACCGATCCCGGCGAACCGCTGCCGGACATATTGGCCGCTGGGGAACTTGACCAGCCGGGCATTCCTCTTGCGGCCGGCCCGCCACACATAGATCGAGAGTTCCGGCGGAATGAACTCGGTGAAGCTGACCAGCGTCCTCCCGTCGCCCCGCGCGTGCGCCCGCGCGACGACCATCTCGCCGCACTGGTGCGAGCGGGAATCATCGTCGAGCAGGGTCACCCGGTCGCCCGTCCCGATCCGACCGCCGGTGGTGAAGCGATAGACGGGCAGGACGTCCGTGCCCGACGCCGCCGCTGCGAGTGGGCTGCCCAGGACCGCCCGCATGCTCGAGGTCCGGACGCTCCCGCCGGCTTCGGTCTCACGCCCTTCGGCCTCGGCCAGCACGTTCACGAGGAATCCGCTCTCGCCCCGATGTGTGTAGCTGATCCACTCCTCCCCGACCTGAACGAAACTGGCGTTGGTGTCCAGACCCTCCAGGCCGAACCAGTCTTCGACATCGCGGGGGATGTCGTAATGGTGGGGCATCGGGTAGCCGGAGTTATCGCCGACCGGTATCGACACGCACACGACATCGTCCTCGTTCTTGTGCGTGGCGGCGGTCGAGCGGAACTCGGTCGCCGGATTGTCGCCAAAGTTCTGGCCCCGGCCGCCCGGGGCGACCTCGATAGCGGTGGCGGTCCGGTTCGTGTACCGGATGATCTCGTCGTTGATTCGGACGTATCCCTGGGGCGGGAAGTCGGACGCATTCTCGACCGGGATGGTCATCTCGTCGGCCCCGATCTCCGTCTTCGGCGGGTCTTGCTCGGGGATGTCGATTCGTGTGGCCCACGCCACGCTCAGAGAATTCGA
>PUPC01000026.1 GCA_003553185.1 Planctomycetota bacterium
AGGTCCCGCCGATCTCGGCCACCGTCCCGCCCACGGCGACGGTCGGATCGACGCCGCATCGGATCAGCATGTGCCCGATGATCCAGGTCGTCGTCGTCTTGCCGTGCGCACCGGCGACGGCGACGGTCTCGTGGCCCTGCTGCAGGAAGCCGAGCATCCGGCCCCGGGGAACCATCGGGATACTGCGTCGGGCGGCGGTCTGCAGCTCGGGGTTCTCGGGCGATACCGCGCTGGAGTGGACGACGAGGTCCACGCCCTCGAGGTGGTCGGGCGAATGACCGATATGACAGGTGACGCCGGCCCGGCGCAGCGCGGCAAGTGCGGCCCCTTCGGCGCAATCGCAGCCGGTGACCTCGGCGCCCCGTGCGGCGGCGATGTGGGCGAGCGCGCTCATCCCGACTCCGCCGGCCGCCACGAAGTGGATGCTCATCTTTTCTATGTCATGCTCGATGATGAACTGGGTCACTTTGGGTCTCCTTTCGGCCGGTCACAGCCGGCACGGCGTCGGCTCTCTGATCGACGAGCCGGCCGAGATGTTCGAGAATCAAGCTTGCTGCGTCGTCCCGGGCCGCCTGTCGTGCGTTCGCGGCCATTGCCCGGCGCCGCTCGTCGTCGTCGAGCAGTCCGAGGATCAGTTCGGCCGCCCGGTCGGCGGTCAGGTCGTCCTGATCGACCGAGACGCCCCACTGCTGTTGCTCGACGGCCCGGGCGTTTGCTCGCTGGTGGTCGTCCCGGGCGTGCGGATAGGGCACGAGGATGGCGGGCAGGCCGGCGGCGGCGAACTCGGCGATGGAGGTGGCGCCGGCCCGAGCCAGGGCCATGTCGGCGACCCCGTAGGCGAGATGCATGGTCTCGAAGAAACCGGTCACGTGCGCTTCTACGTCGGCGTCACGGTAACCGGCGGTCACCCGGTCGAGGTCGTTCGAGCCGGTGAGGTGGATGATCTGTATCCGCCCGGCGAGCCGGTGTGCGGCGGCGAGCATCACCGCGTTGATCGGGCTCGCGCCCTGGCTTCCGCCCATCACGAGCAGGATGGGCCGGTCGGGATCGAGTCCGAACAGGCGGCAGGCGTCCGCCCGGTCCACGTCCCGGCTCTGTGCGATCTCTTTCCTCACCGGGCTGCCGGTGAACAGGGCGTTCCCGCCCAGCTCGTCGGCCGCCTCCTGCCACTGGCAGAAGATGGCGGCGGCCCGTCCGCCGAGCAGGCGGTTTGTGCGACCGGGGACGATGTTCTGTTCGAGCAGCACCAGCGGTGTGCGCCGGATGATCGCGGCGGCGGCGGTGCCCAGCGACGCGCCGGCGCCGAGGCCGATCACCACGTCGGGCCGGTAGCGTTTGAGGAGCTTTCTGCCCCGGAGCAGTGCGGCGGGCAAGGCCATCGCCGCGGCTGCGGCGCCCCGAGTCCGGCCGGTGATCCGGACCAGTTCGAGTCCGCGTCGGGCGATCATCCGTTCCTCGATCTCGTTCGCCACGCTGGCGAACAGCGCCCGGCAGTCGGTGCCGTTCTCGATGGCGAATTCGGCCAGGGCGACTCCGGGGCCGATATGCCCGCCAGTGACTCCGCCCGCGAAAAGCAGTTTCATTCGCTGCCCTCCTCGGCCCGGCGCCGGGCACCCCGGACCGCCGGTCGGTCGTTCCGGGGGCAATGTCTGGCCACGTTCAACACCATGCCCACTCCGATGGACAGGGCGAGAAGGGACGAGCCGCCGCGGCTCACAAACGGGAGGGCGATCCCCTTGGTCGGGATGGCCGAGGTGGCCGCCCCGATATTGATGAGCATCTGGAAGCCGATGAGCATGGCCACGCCCAGTGCGATCATCGAGCCGGTGATGTCGGGAGCGACCCGAGCGACCGCAAGCACCGCGTAGACCAGTGCGACAAAGACCGCGATGAGCAGAAACCCGCCGACGAAGCCGGCCTCCTGCCCGATGATGGCGAAGATGAAATCGGTGTCGGGCTCGGGGAGGAAGCCGAGCTGCTGGAGCCCCCGGCCGGGGCCCACCCCGGTCAGCCCGCCGGACCCCAGTGCGATCATCGACTGGATGACGTGATAGCCGACGCCCTCGGGGTCGGCCCACGGGTCGAGGAACGCGATCAACCGCTGCCAACGATAATCACGAAACCGAACGAGGACGAAGAGGATCGGCGCCGAGCCGGCGAACAGGGGGAGGACGTGGCGCCACCTCGCCCCGCCACAGATCAGCATCGTCATCCCGACCGCCGATATCAGCACGGCAGTGCCGAAGTCCGGTTCCATCAGGATGAGCAGCGACAGCCCGCCGAGGACGATCAGCGGCGGGAGCAGGCCCCGCCGGAAGTCGCCCAGGACCTGCCGCTTGCGACTGATGAAATCCGCCACGTACACGACCATCGCGAGCTTGGCGAACTCGGAGACCTGTATGCTAAGCGAGCCGATGCGCACCCAACGGCGGACCCCCCGGACCGGTGGGGCGAACAGGAGCACCAGGGCCAGGGCGGCGACCATAAACACGATCATGCCCCGGCTGTGTTCGGCGAGCCGATGATAATCGACGAAGGTGAATATCGCCAGCGCCGCCAGCGAAACCAAGGCCCACATCGCCTGCCGGAACACCAGCGGGTTCGCGAGCGGATTGGCCCCGGCCGTCACAGCCGTGTTGCTGTAGATCATGGTCAGCCCGGTCAGCATCAGGGTGATCGTACAGGCGACGATGATTTCCGGATGGCGGAAGTTCACGCCGACACTCTCCTGGTCAACTGTCGCCGCAGCCGTCGGATGATTTCGCTGTGTATCTGTGAGATGCGCGATTCGGTCAGCGAGAGGACCTGGCCGATCTGCTTGAGGTTGAGCTGCTCGTAGTAGTAGAGAGTGATGACCAGGCGCTCGGTCTTGCTGAGCATCCCGCGGGCGAGCTCGACCATCTCCTGTTTCTGCAATGTATCGCCCGGGTGCGGTTCCCGCCTGTCTTCGAGCAGGACGGCGGCGGGGTCGATATTGTCGTCGCTGTCGTCGTGGTCGCCCCAGCTCCGGTCGATGGAGACGATCGCCCGGTTCCGGTCGATGAACAGGCCCTGTACGTCGGTCTCCGAGATGCCCATCCGCTCGGCGATCTGGCCGTGGCTGGGCGGAAAACCGAGTTCGGTCTCCAGTGCCTTCATCGCTCGTTCCAGTTTGTTCAGCTTTATGCGTGTTGCCCGAGGCACCCAGTCGCGGGCTCTCAGTTCGTCGAGGATCGCCCCCCGCACTCGCTGGGTGCAGAACGTGATGAAGCGGAACCCCTTTTCCGGCTTGAACGCGTTGATGCTGTCGATGAGGCCGAGCACACCCGCCCCCTTGAGCTCGTCGGCGGAGAGTGCATAACCGAGCGAGGCCGCGATGTCCTCGGCCTCGTACTCGACGATGGACTGGTACGCCTCGATCAGTTTGTTCCGCGTCTCGATGGTCGGGTGCTTCTTGTACTCCTCCCACAGGTCGCGATTGTCGTCGTCCGGCTTGCCGGCCCGTCCCCTGCCCCTGGTCCGTTTTGCTCCGGTTTGAGTCCTCATCCTTTTCTCCTCCATGGACGTTACCCCACCGATCGTCCTACCGTCGGGTGCGGGTGTTTGTTGCGGGTACTTTGTGCTTCCCGGCGGATCGGCGCCGGGGCGCGTTCTGGTTTCTTGCGTTGTCCTTCGGCCAGTTCCTCTGCCACCTGTTCCGCCACCTTCTCCAGCGCCATCCCGCGCGAGGCCTTGAACAGCACGGTGTCGCCCGGCTCCAGCAGGCCGGTCAACATCCGGGCCAGGTCCTGCCGGGTCTTCTGGAAGACCAGGCCGTGCTCGGGCATCCCCGCCCGTCCGGCGGCGGCGAGCAGGTGCATGGTGTTCGGCCCGGTACCGAACAGGCAGTCGAACCCGAAGCCGGCCAGTGCGGTTCCGAGAGATTGGTGCAGTTCGATCTCCTCTTCGCCCAGTTCGAGCATGTCGCCGGCGACGAACAGCTTTCGCCCCCGGCATTTCATCCGGGCGAGGGTCTCTGCGGCCGCCTCCATCGAGGCGGGGTTGGCGTTGTAGGCGTCGTCGATGATGGTGACGCCGCCGACCTGCCGGACCTGCATCCGGTGGTCGGGCAGCCGGAATGTGCTCAGCCGCCGTTGTATCGTGTCCCAATCGACGCCCAGCTTTCGGGCGACCGCGACGGCCGCCAGGGCGTTGCGAACGTTGTGTGCGCCGAGGATCGGTATGGAGAGCCGGCGGCCCCCGATGATCTTGAAATTGATCCCGTCGGCGTCCGAGCGGAGGTTCGTCGCCCGCACGTCCGCCTCGTTCTGGATTCCGAACGACTGGACATTCCCTTTCAGGCCCCGGCCGATCCGTCGCGACCAGTAGTCGTCGGCGTGATAGAACCCGCCGCTGCGCCGGGCGGCCTGGCGGAGCACAGGCGCCTTCTCCTGGGCCACGCCCTCCACGCTGCCCAGCCCCTCGAGGTGGCTGGCGGCGATGCAGGTGATGAGCCCGACGTCGGGCGCGGCGATCTCGCACAGCCGCTGGATCTCGCCCGTCGAGTTGGTGCCCATCTCGACCACGGCGTAAACATCCTGCGGCTGCATCCGGAACAGGGTCAGCGGTACTCCGATGTGGTTGTTCTGGTTGCCGACGGTCCGGATCGACCGCACCACCCCGTTTAGGATGTGGTAGAGCATCTCCTTCACCGTGGTCTTGCCGTTGCTGCCGGTGATGCCGATGACCGTGGTGGCGGAGCACCGGTCCCGGTGCCAGCGGGCCAGGTCGCCCAGGGCGCGAGTGG
>PUPC01000167.1 GCA_003553185.1 Planctomycetota bacterium
CCCGCTCGCGGTCCCACGCGTCGGGCGGGATGCGCTCGATGTCCGGCACGAACTTGGCCAGGGTGACGATGTCCATCAGCCGAGCATCTCCTCGGGGACCATGTTGCCCACGTTCAGCACCAGGTTCGGGTCCAGTGCCCGCTTGACCCGTGCGATCGCCCTCAGGCCCGGCTCGCCGTACTGCAACAAGAGGTAGGGTACCTCGCGGCCGTCGACGGGGACGGTCTTCTTGCCCACGCCGTGCTCGGCCGACACGGTGCCGCCCATATCGACCGCGAGGCGGGCGAGCCGCACATATGCCTCCATGGCCCGGGCCGCCTCCTGTTCGTCCTCGGGCAGGTAATTGAGGTGGACGTGGTCGTCGCCGATGTGCCCGAATATGAGGAACCGGACGCCCGCCGCCTCGGACTCCCGCTCGTAGGCGTCCATCATCTCGCGGAACCGGTCGTGCGGAACGGCCATGTCGGACCCGATCTTTCCGGTGTGCCTGCGGACGAAGTCGTTCACGCCCTCGGGCAGGGCGTGGCGGAACAGGCGGACATCCTCGCGGCGGCCGGAGGGCACCGCCCAGTCGGAGGCCGCCCCGTGCCGGGCCAGCTCGGACCGGAGCCCGTCGAGCAGCTCGTTCGGCGGATAGGGCGAGCCCGACTCGGGCATATACGCCAACTCGAACAGGATGGCGGCGGCGACCGGGGTCGGGATGTCGGGCCGGGCATCCCGCATAAAATCGAGCGCCCGCCCCCCGAAATACTCCAGCGACAGATAATCGAGCGGCCGGTCGTCGCCGGCGCCCGCGTCCACGAAGTTGAGCGCCCGGTCCCGGTCGGGGAAGTAGGCGACGACGGTCAGCGTATGTTCCGGCCGCTCGACCAGATCAATCTCGACCTCGGTGATCACACCGAGCAGCCCCTCGCTCCCGATGAACAGGTCGATCGGCTCCATCCCGGGCCGCAGGTACAGCCCCGCCGCGTTCTTGGTCGCCGGCATCGGGTATTCGTCCGGCCCGGGCAGCGGGACCCGCACGGCCCGTCCGTCGGCCACGATCGTCAGTTCGCCCGCCTCGGCGGCCGGGTCGCCCCGGCGCACCTCGGCCGCTTCGCCGGTCGGCAGGATCACCCGCAGGCGGCGTACCCAGTCGCGCGTCGGGCCGTAGTGGAACGACCGGGCGCCGGAGGCGTTCGTCGCCACCGTCCCGGACAGGTACGCCGACAGCTCGGTCGGGTCGGGCGGATAGCACAGCCCGTGCCGGGCGAGGATGGCATCGAGCGTCGAGAGCGGGATGGCGGGCGGGGCGATCGCCCGCCGGTTCTCGCGGTCGAGGTGGATGGTGAAGCCGGCGGACTCGACGACCTCGAATCCGGGCGGCGGCTCGGACTCGACGCCGACCATCCGCTCGACGGAGAGCACCGCGCCGCCGGCCACCGCTACTCGCGAGCCGGTTATGCTGGTCCCGCCGGCCGAGCCGGTGAGCCGCTTCCCGGTCTCGTTGGCGTGGCAGAGCACCTCGGCGACCTCCGCCTCCCGTTCGGGCAGGTACAGCTCGTCGGCCCGACCGTGAAACACGGCCGACTCGTCGCTGAGGTAACCGCGGATGCGGCCCTGGTCGGTGATTCGGGTGACTGCCGGATGGTTCATCTCGGCCGGATCGTATCAGCGCCGCTCCGGCCGGTCAACACCTCGCCGCTGCAGGGTCGGCAAACGGGGCTGTAGGATGAGTAAACCGCGAATGCGCGTTGATGGAGGGAGGCGGCATTTGTTAGAATGGGGTTCGGGCTGCTCGGATTCCATTCATCCTGACCAAGGCAATTCTGAGATAGAAAAATACGATGGCAAAGAAGAAGACGACTAAGAAAACAGCGAAGAAACGTTCGGGAAAGACCACCGGGGGGAAGAAGGGCGGCGGCAAGAAAGGCCGGAGTCGGTCCCGAGCCAGTAAGAAAAAGACGTCGCGCAAGCGCGAGACCGCCCAGTCGATGAGCAAGCGGCAGCGCGACATCTCGATCTCGGAGTTCTTCACCAAGAACCGCCACCTGCTGGGGTTCGACAATCCGAGCCGGGCGCTGCTGACGACGATCAAGGAGGCGGTGGACAACTCGCTCGACGCCTGCGAGGAGGCGGAGATCCTGCCCGACATCCGGATTGTCGTCACCCAGATGGAGGGCCAGGAAGATCGGTTCACCGTCCGCGTTCGCGATAACGGGCCGGGGATCGTCCGCAAGCAGATTCCGAACATATTCGGGAAGCTGCTGTATGGCTCGAAGTTCCATCGCCTGAAAATGGCCCGGGGTCAGCAGGGGATCGGCATCTCGGCGGCGGGGATGTACGGCCAGCTCACCACCGGCTCGCCGGTTCGCATCATCTCCCGGACAGCGAAGCACCGGCCGGCACACCGGTTCGAGGTGACCATCGACACGCAGAAGAACGTGCCGCGCATCCAGACCGATGAGAAGGTCGAGTGGGACTGCGAGCACGGTACGCAGGTGGAGATCGATCTCGAGGCGAAGTATCAGAAGGGCCGGTGGTCCATCGACGAATACATCCGCCAGACGGCCATCGCCAACCCGCACGTGTCCATCACCTACACCACCGCCGACGGCAAGACGCACGAGTATCCGCGCTCGACCGACGAGCTGCCGGCCGAGCCGCGCGAGATCAAGCCCCATCCCTACGGGGTCGAGCTGGGTGTGCTGATCAAGATGCTGCATTCCACGAAGAGCCGCACGGTGAAGGGTTGCCTGAAGAGCGACTTCTGCCGGGTCAGCGACCGGGTGGCCGAGGAGGTTCTCGATCGGGCGGGCATCTACGTCAACGCTCGCCCGTCACGCATCGCCCGCCAGGAGGCGGACAACCTGCTCGCGTCGCTCAAACAGACCAAGATTATGAACCCGCCAACCAATTGCATCTCGCCCATCGGCGAGGAGTTGATTATCCAGGGTCTGCAGCTTCTCGACGCCGATTTCTACACGGCGGTCACCCGCTCGCCCGCGGTCTATCGGGGGAACCCGTTTCTCATTGAAATCGGGATCGCTTACGGCGGCAAGCTCCGCGACGACAGCGCCGTTCGCCTGCTCCGCTACGCGAACCGCGTGCCGCTGCTTTATCAGCAGGGGGCGTGTGTCATCTCGGAGGCGGCATCCGACACCTCCTGGCGGAACTACGGGCTGTCGCAGTCGGGCAAGAACCTGCCCCAGGGGCCGGCGGTCATCCTGGTCCACGTGGCGAGCGTCTGGGTTCCGTTCACCTCGGAGAGCAAGGAAGCCATCGCCCACTACCCCGAGATTCTGAAAGAGATCAAGCTGGGCTTGCAGGAGTGCGGGCGCCGGATGTCCATCCACATCAACCGCCGCCGCCGCCAGCGCGAGGCGGAGAAGAAGAAGCAATACATCAGCTCGTACATCCCCCACATCTCGAACGCACTGCGCAACATCCTGGAGTTGAACGAGGGGAGCGAGGAGGAGATAACCGAGGTGCTGACCGGGGTGTTGGAACGCAGCCGGGGGGCGTGACCGGAGCCGGAGTCAGCCGGGCTCCGACCCGACATTCGACAGGTGTTTGACCAGCCAGGTCGTCTGGCTCTGCGCCTTGATGATGGCGTTCTGGACGGCCCGCATCTCGGACTCCAGCCCGTCGCACTTCCGGTTCACCAGGCCCCGGATATGTTCGATCTGTGCCCGGAGCTTCTTGGTGGTGGAATAGGCGGCGGCCCGTTCTTCGGCGATCGGGCCGGTGAGCGGGTCGAGCAGCCCGATCGCCGCCTCGGCCACCCGCCCGGCCAGCAGGACGATCGGCCGGAGCCCCATGTTCGCCTTTTCGGGCGTGTCCCGGACGCATTGGATGGCGGTCTGCCATTTGAACTGGAGATGATGTTTCGGGTCGCAGGACAGGCCCAGCCAACGGGCCTGTTTCCACGATGCCCGGGCCATCTGCTCGTCGATGGCCCCGAACATCTCCTGGCGGATGACCTTCGCCATCCGGCTTTCACCGCAGAGCCCGTCCCCGTCCATCCCGGCGTCAAACTCGACCAGTTCGGCGAGGTGGTTGTACGAGCCGACCACATCGCGAACCATCGCGCAGATCGTGTGAGCCGACGCGGGCGCCTGGCAGACGGCATCGCACAGGTCTTCATCGGCCATTCCCAAGCCGGACGTCGCCAGGGCTCGAGCTTCCCTGTACAACACCTCCAGCGAATTGCACAACTCGTCGCACAGTGCGAGGCGACGCCGCATTCGGGACTCGTGACTGCGGAGCGAGAGGAGCATTCGGGCTTCCGGCATTTCCGGCCAGGAACCGACGCTCTCTCCGCCCCCCCCCTTGGCTTGACACTCGTGATTGGACACGTATATCCCCGTAATCTGGGGCCGATGTTGTAGAACAGGTCCTATTGTTGTCGCATCAGAATTATCGGCAGCCCGGCGGACCGGTTTAGGCGCGAAAAAGGCGGATATCGGGCCGGTGACCAGCACGACAGGCCGGCTATTGGGCCTACAGGCGGATGAGTTTGGCGTCGAATATGATGGGCGAAGATTTTACCGCGGCGAGGACATCGGCGGTCAGCGCGTCGTCGATGTTGATTACCGTCACGGCGGTACCGCCCTGTACGTCCCGCCCGACGGTCATGTTGGCGATATTGACCCCATGCTCGGCGAGGATCGTGCTCACGTAGCTGATCACCCCCGGCTTGTCCTTGTTGGTGCAGACCAGGATGTAGCCGTCGGGCACCAC
>PUPC01000126.1 GCA_003553185.1 Planctomycetota bacterium
GACCCGCGCCACCGTCCCTGCGGACACCATCATGGTCCTGGACTACGACAACTGGCTCGTCCGCCGAGGGACCGGCGACCCCGATCAGGAAGACTGCAACAGCCGGATCGCACTGCGCCACCTGGGCCGGGCCAATGCCTTGATGGGCGACGGCTCCGTCCGGTCGCTCTACCTCGAAGAGATCACCCCACGCGGCAGGTGGACCCTCGAACGGGGCCACTGACCCGCCCATCCGGCCCGGTCAACCAATGCGGGCCCCGTAATAACGCAACGCCGCCGTTGAAGATGCCTGCCCCAGCGGGCCTGATGGCTCTACCGTGCCACGCAACGACCTCCGATTACTCCATTGCCGCTCAATCGCAGTCCGGCCGTTCCACCCCCATTATCTCCAAGGCGACGGGGGCCGGTGCAAGCCAATCCTCATACTCAATAGCAGCCCATGATGAACGGGGCGGTCCTCGCTCTGTTTGTGTATGTTATCCAAGTTCTACCGCGCTTCAGGACGGGAGGTCACATCGGTCAGGCCCGGGCCCGTCCGCCTCGGTAAGGTGGACACCATGCCCCTGCGCGTTCCCGGGAAAATCCGGAAAATGGGTTGACAAAGCATGAGTGCCGGCCTATAATCCTATAATAGCGGTAGGAGAACTAGGCGATAGCGATGAAATTATCGACACGGACGCGATACGGTACGCGAGCGATGGCCGAACTGGCCGCCGCCTACGGCGACGGGCCGGTGCCGGTGCATAAGCTAGCAGCCAGGCAGAACCTGTCCGAAAAATATCTTGAACAGATTATGGTCCCGCTGAAGGCGGCCGGGCTGGTCGAGGCGGTGCGTGGGCCGGGCGGAGGATATGTCCTTGCCAGGCCGCCCTCGCATATCCGGCTAACCGATATCTTCCGTGTGTTCGAGGGCTCTACCGCCCTGGTCGACTGCATCGACGATCCGGAGATATGTCCTCTGCACGGGGGCTGTCCCACACGACCGTTCTGGGGTGAGTTGAAGGTGGCAATAGAAGGCATTCTGGGCCGCACCACGCTGCAGGACCTGCTGAACCGATGGGAGAAACACGAACACAACACTATGCCGATGTACCATATCTAGCGTGCCCCGGCACGGGACCGGCTGAGACTCGATGACAACAAGAGGTGGTATGACCCTGTCGCCGAGCCGAGACATCGCCCGGGGCGAAATCCGATGTTCGCGTTGCATTGACCGGGAGCATTGTGCAACCGTATGTCAGGAGCGATCGATCCAGACACAGTTTTTTTTCGGACGTTTTCCCAGTAATGCGCTGGGATAATGGCGCGATGGAGGGCGGGCCCGAAGCCCGACCCCTGGAAACCGTTTTAATAGGAGGATGTGATGGAGAGTGATGAAAGGCAGTTTCAGCCGGTGGGCGAAAAAGAGGTGACCCGCGCGATCCTCGGACAGTTCGCCAAACAACTAAGCGAGTATGTCGAGAGCGATTGTGTGATCGTCGGAGCCGGGCCGGCGGGCCTGACAGCCGGGCGCGAACTGGCTCGGGCCGGGGCCAAGGTTCTCATCGTCGAGCGGAACAACTATCTCGGCGGCGGATTCTGGATCGGCGGCTACCTGATGAACAAAGTGACCGTCCGGGGTCCAGCCCATCGCGAGCTGGATGAACTCGGGGTGCCCTATGAGGAGTCCGAGCCGGGCCTGGGGCTGTATGTGGCCGACGGGCCGCACGCTTGCTCCAAGCTGATCGCCGCCGCCTGCGATGCCGGGGTCAGGTTCGCCAACATGACATCGTTCGAGGATGTCGTCCTGCGAGACGGTGGGCGAGTCGCCGGCGCGGTCATCAACTGGACGCCCGTCGAGGCGCTCCCCCGCCAGGTGACCTGTGTGGATCCGGTGGCCATCGAGAGCAAGCTGGTCATCGATGCGACCGGCCACGACGCCTGCGTCGCCCGGAAACTCGAGGGGCGCGGACTGCTCGATATTGCCGGGTTCGGGGCGATGCACGTCGAGCGGTCCGAGGACCTCGTCGTCCAGAACACCGGTCTGATCCATCCCGGCCTGGTGGCGACCGGTATGGCGGTGAGCACCATCCACGGCCTGCCGCGGATGGGCCCGACATTCGGTGCCATGCTCCTGTCCGGTCGGAAGGCAGCGGAGATTGCGCTGGCCGAACTGGCCCGCCAGCCGGAGGCCGCCGCGTCGGACGCCGCCGGCCTCTGACGAACGTTCGAGTGTGTACATCGCCCCGCAGGGGACGATGTGGGTATGCGACCGAAAACCGATTGGGAGGGACGGTGACATGTAAAAATAGAATCGTCGACTCGAATAGTGTTGCAGTGTTGTAATCGTTGACTGTTTTTAATTGCTGGCTGACAAGGAGAATTTTGAATGAGAACGGGTAAGTTTGAGAATGTTGGGCTGTTTCTGGCAGTACTGGCCGCTTTCGCCTTGGGGTTCGGCGCACCCCAGGTCGCGTCTGCCGCACCGGAGATGACCGAGGTCGAGGAGTTGACCGCCGAGCAGGAGGCACTGGTTGAAGCGGCTGTGGAGACATCGCCCCACGCCCGCCTGGCGGTCCGAATGGTCCAGCTCGGCTACGAGGAGTCCGAGATCATCGAGCGCCTGGAGCTCCTGACCGACGACGAGATCGCCTCTTTGGCCGACGAGCCGATCAAGATGGAGGCCGGCGCAAAGGCCCCATCCAGGTGACCGTCGCACTCATTGTCCTTGGTGTGGCGTCAGTTGCCGCACTGCTGGTCGCCCTTCAGGACTGACCGGTAGCACATGGTGATCCATACCATACTTTCGGGCGGGGCGGCGATTGGCCGTCCCCGCTCGATTTTTTTCGCCGAGAAACGGTCTCAATCCAACGAATAGGAGTTTTGAGATGAGAGCGGTGTCGATGCTGTCGGGTGGACTCGACAGTATTCTTGCCACCCGGCTCATCCTTGAGCAGGGAATCGAGGTCTTCGCCCTGAACTCGGTCAGCATATTCTGCACCTGCACTCCCCGGAGCATGGGCTGCTCGGCGGCGCGGACCGAGGCGGAACGGCTCGGCATCCCGCTCAAGACGGTGGATGCTTCACGGGAACTGCTCGAACTTGCCAAGGCACCGCCCCACGGGCACGGGAGCGGGATGAACCCGTGTATCGATTGCCGAATTAACTTGTTCCGCCGGGGCAAACAGTACATGGAAGAGATCGGCGCGGCCTTCCTGGTGACCGGCGAGGTGTTGGGCGAACGCCCGATGTCACAACGCCGGGACGCGATGACCTTGATCGAGAGGGAAGCGGGCCTGGAGGGAAGAATCGTCCGACCGCTCAGCGCCCGACTGCTCGAGCCGAGCATCCCCGAGCGGGAAGGATGGATTGACCGCGCGGCGCTGCGGGATTTCAGCGGTCGGCGTCGGCTGCCCCAGATCGAACTGGCCCGATCGATGAACGTCGGCGACTATCCCTGCCCCGCCGGCGGTTGCCGGCTGACCGACCCGGGTTTCGCCACGCGAATACGCGATCTGATCGAGCACGATCCGGGTTGCGACGTGAACGACGCACAGACGCTGACGGTCGGCCGCCAGTTCCGACTCGCCCCCAGTGCCCGCGCGGTTGTCGGACGTGACGAGGCCGAGAACCACCGCCTCCGGGCCCTTGCCCGCAAGGGCGATATCCTGCTCGAACTGGCTGAACTGACCGGGCCGCTGACCCTGTTGAGAGGCAGGCCGGCCGACGGCCGGGCATTGCTGTTGTCGGCCGCCATCACTGCTCGATACAGCAAGGCACGTGGAAGCGAAAACGCTGCCGTGAGAGCCGACAACCACATCGGCAAACCCATCGGAACTCTCCGGGTCGCCCCGGCGGGGGACGACACCTGCCTCTCCATGATGGTCAGGCCCGGTCGAGGGACAAGCGACGACTCTTCTGGCTGAGGGGGACACAATTTACGGAGGACGTTTGAATGAGCAACACAACGACCGTTGAACCTGACGCAAAAGCGAAGCTGGAACGACTGCGGCAAATCCTGAGAGAGATGCGGAGCGTACTCATCGCCTATTCGGGCGGGGTGGACAGCACCTTTCTCCTGAAGGTGGCGTCCGACATCCCGGACCTCAAGGTCCTGGCGGTCACCGCCACGTCGCCCACCTACACCACCGAAGAGTACGAACTGGCGTGCCGTCTGGCCCGTTCGTTCGGCATCGAGCACATGACGATCGAGAGCGGTGAACTGGAGTGCGAAGACTTCCGGCGCAACCCGCCCCAGCGATGCTACTACTGCAAGATGGAACTGTTCGAGCGGATGTTCTGGATCGCCGACGGGCGGAGCTTCCGCTTCGTCGCCGACGCCAGCAACCAGGACGACTGCTCGGACTATCGCCCTGGCCGCCGCGCCGCGAGCGAGCTCGGTGTGAGAAGCCCGCTCATCGAGGCGGGGCTGGGCAAGGCGGACATTCGCCCACTGTCCCGCGAGTTGGGCCTGCCCACCTGGGACAAGCCGGCGATGGCCTGCCTGGCGTCGCGATTCCCGTACGGGGAAGAGATCACAGCCGACAAGCTCCGTCGGGTCGAGCAGGCCGAACGGTTCCTCCGGGACAGCGGATTCCGCCAGATGCGGGTGCGGAGCCACGGCGGGATCGCCCGCATCGAGGCCGAACGCGACCGCGTCGCCGACTTGGCCACAGAGCCGACCCGCCGAGAAGTCGCCCGTCGGCTCAAGGAAC
>PUPC01000192.1 GCA_003553185.1 Planctomycetota bacterium
AAGGTCGATGTCGGACAAGTGGCCGAGTACTTCGAGGCACACGATGAACAGGGATATGTCGAACTGGTCCGCCCGCAGGACATGGTCACGAAAACACATCTTATCCGGGACCTGAAGAAGCTCGGCGTCAAGAAAGGGATGGATCTGATAGTCCACAGTGCGCTCTCGGCGATCGGCTTCGTGAAGGGAGGCCCGCAGACCGTGATCGAGGCGCTGCTCGAGGTCATCGGGAAGACCGGCACACTTCTTATGCCCTCGTTCAATCACCACGAGGCGTTCGTTTACAACCCGATGACCACGCCCACCAAGACGGGAGCAGTTCCGGATGCAATGTGGCGACGGCCCGACGCCGCCCGCAGCATTCAGTGCAGCCATCCCGTGTCCGCGATTGGCCCCAAGGCCGAGGAATGGTGCGAAGGGCATCTCGAGGCCGGCGTTTGGGCAGCCGAAAGCCCGATTGGGAAGTTCGTGCAGGAGGGCGGGTACATCCTATCCATCGGCGTGGACCACAATTCGAGCAGCGCCTATCATGTGGCCGAGGCCTCAATGGGCCGCGGGTGCCTGGGGCAGTTCGGCCGGAAGGAACTGTGCCTGGATACCGACGGCACCGTCCGGGAGGTGCGCGGAGCTGCCTGGCGAGCCGGTCGCTGTAAGGTTTCGCCCGGAATCTTAGGCGACGCACTCGACGAGGCGGGCCTTCTGCGTCACGGAAAGATCGGTAACGCACACGCGACACTGGTCAAGGCGGTCGAACTGTGGGAAATGCGTCGACGGCATCTGGTGGATGCCTGTCCAACCTGTAGCGTCAAGCCGAATACGACCTTTCGAACCAGGTATCCGGCGTACGTGAGGCGGCGGCGATGAATCGAGGTGGCTCCCCGGTACCGATTATCTGGGGCTGCCCGGATCGGCGCTATCGCGGTAGGGCGGGCCGGTGATTGGGGACACAGGGGGCCGTCACGTCGTCCGTCGGTAACAGCCCGGTCTTATGATGATCCCGGGCTGCCGACGGTGTTCTGACTACTCCGGCCGGATGACCTTGCGGGAGGGTCCGCCTTCCACGATCATCTCTGCCTGCTGCGTTTCGCCGCCCGGGAACCGCCATTCCAGCGTAATCGGCCCCTCCTGGTCCATGCCGAAGAATGCGGGCGCGGTGCCAGGTACGACGTTCCACGCGCCGAGTGGCCGGCCTTGATGGACGGCCGACACGGTGACCGGTCCGGTCGGGCCATCAGGCGGGGCTGCGACAGTAACGTTGAGCGGGGTGGCCGGGCCGGGCGAACGCCAGTACACCCACACGCTTCCATCTTCGAGGGCAATGGCCATATCCTTGGCTCCGTCGCCGTCGAAATCGTGCACGACCCCCGCCCGTTGTCCCTTGTTCTCACGCTCGACCATTCGGCCTGTATCCGGGTCCTCCTCGCGGGGGAAAAGGTTCATCTCTTCCACGTCGATCGGGTTGTGAGCGTGCCCGAAACTGAGGTAACCGCGATTGAAGAATATCTGGGGCGGTCGATTGCCGTATGCGATGAAGACATCCTGTCGGCCGTTATTGTTAATGTCGACCGTCATGCCCATTCGGGCATGCGGCTGTGCGATATATCGCATCTCGCCGGTGTAGCCGGTCGCCTCTGCGAACTCGCCGTCGCCGCGGTTATGCCACATCAAAGGCCCCTCGTTGGTGGAGACGAACACGTCGAGAAGGCCGTCGTGATCGTAATCCCCCGTGTTCAGCGTGGCGTATCCCTCGCCGGTTCCGATGTTGTCGAGAACGGTCCCATCGTCGAACTCGCCAGGGCTCTTGCCGCGGAACAGAACGACGCCTTTTTCGAACGGCTGAAGGACATCGGGCACGGCGTTGCCGGTGAAATCCGCGACCAGGCAGGCGTGGCGTTGTCCCAGGTCCGCCCCTTTGTCGGCTTCGGCGATGGGCGATGCCGTAAAACGTCCTTCGCCGGCGGGCGTGAGCAGTACTGGCACGGATTGGTTGCTGGCAACCAGGCCCGCACGCATCTCTTCACCGACACCAATCACCTGCAGGCCCAGGCATACCGGGAGGTCTACACCGGCCGCGACCGACTGGAAAGTGCCGTCTTCCTGCTGCAGCCAGGTGGTGAGTTTTTCGCCATCCCACGAAGCCAGGTCCAAGCGACCGCTGCCATCGAAATCTCCCCATGCAGCGACCTTGGACTTCGAGGCGAGGCCGAATTCCTCGGTCGCATCCCGCATCCGTCGGGCCTCTTTGTCGTAAGCGAACAACCGGTCGCCCTCATCGGAAAGTACGTGCAGGTAATAGGTGCCATCGCTTTTAATATCAACCGCGGTGGTCCCGTGAACCGTGCCCTCGACCGTGCCCACGTATTCCGGGTCGGTATCTTGCCAGCCGACGCCGACGACCGAAGGGATGAACGGATCGGGGTCTTCCAGGCAATACCGCGTGGCTCGTCGGAGCATCTCGGTGCTGCCTGCCCAGGTTGCTTCCATGTTGTTATCGAAATCGGTCACGTACCACACGCCGTCTTCTTCCCACAGGGCGAACCATCGGTGATGGATATGCATGTATCCATCGGCCCTGTCGTCGACCGGAGCAGCCATGCCCGGGCCTTCGACGAAATCCGCCTCTTCATCTTCGAAATCGCCCGCGTAGAACAGCACGATGCCGCCCGGGTTGCCGCTGACCTGTTCCTTGAATGCGGGCAAAATCTCTTCCCGCATGTCGGTCAGGTCAAGCACAGGGGCGTCCTCTTCCCCCTTGAGGGCCTCGATGACCTGCGGCGTCACTCTCTCTTCCTCGCCGATCGGCTCAAGCTTGAGGACGAGAATCTGCCTGGACTGATCGGTCAGGTGGACCGGCGTAAAGCCGGGGTTGATCAGCGCCGTCGCAACGCTGCCAAATCCGATGATCGCTGTCAGTGCCAGCACAAAGCAGGTGCCAAAACGAAGCGTGCGTCGCATAGGTGTTCTCCTGGAACGATGAGTAATCACGCAGGCCGGACAATGTAACCAATCTAGCTATAGGATACCGGGAACCGGGTACAGGTTCAACTCTTTTGTTCATAACCGGGGGAGGGGAGCGCAAGGGAGCGGCCTCCAGCTTGCGTGTCGCGTAATGCATCGCCAGCGATGGATGGAGCAAGAAGATCGCCTGGTCCCGGGCGGCCTCGGCGATCAGACGGCTCTCTCCGTCCACCGCCATCGACTTCAGTGGGAGGATGGTTTCCTCCGCCTTTCCGAGTCAAAAGAAAATTCGGCTTGCACTATGCCCTGAGTTGGGTATATAATGTGACCATATCCGGCCACATCCGTCATGATTTGGGGGTTCCAATGCGACGGCTCATCATTCTGTTGACGGCAATTGTTCTCTCGACGCCCATCGCGTTCACCGATACGATCATATTCAAGGACGGACGGACGCTCGAGGGGCCGAACGTGAACGTTATCGCCGAGCATGCCGGCGGGGTGGACATCCGGGTCGAGCACGGCGAAATCACTCTACAATGGCCGCAGATCAAAAATATTATCATCGACTACGAGTCGAACCTGGCCGCTATGCAGACGCAGAATCGGGACACGCCCCGAGCGCTCTACCGTTTCGTCGAACTGCTCATGCGGCATGAGATGGCTGAAGAAGCGGCGGAGACCTGTGCGATCATTCTCACCCGGGAGAATGTCTCCGAGGAGGTGCTGCTCAATGTCGCACGCCTGATGGAGGAGCAGGAGGAGTGGGACTTGGCGTATAAAGCGTACGAGAAGATTCACCAGCAGAACCCGTCACGCGGCGACGTCATCGCAGGGCTGGACCGTCTCGCGCCACTTCGTACCGAGGAAGACCCGGAGGAGGCGAGAGACCCGCAAGAAGAACCGGAAGACGAGCCGGAGGACGAACCAGAAGAGGAAGCCGAAGAGGAACCGCGGGTCCGCCGGGCGATTGAATACCTCGAGGCCGAGGACAACTGGGAGGTCGAGGCATGGGGCAATGAAGCCGATGCGACGATCGTCGAGCAGGCACTCCAGGACCAGCAGAACAAGATACTGAGCGTGGAGTACAGGGGCCGAAAGGACAAGACCGCTGTCCGCCTCGACGGTCAATGGGACCTGAGCGAGTACAAGTTCGTGGCGTTCGACATCTGGAATGCCGGAGAGAAGTCGTTCGGTGTGGCTATCGCACTGAACACCTTTCCCGGCTGGAAGTTCCACGAGAGCCACGCTCGGCGCATTGCGCCGCGAGAATGGGTCCAGGTCAAAATCCCCCTCGATACCAATGATTTCAAGACCGAAGACACGAACTGGCGGCATACGAGCCGGCTGGGGAACGCCGATAACGTACGCCAACTCATCATCCTCATTTACAACACGGAGGCCGAGGGGCTGGTGTACCTGGACAATATCCGATTCATCGACCAACACGGTCGGCCACGCCGGGAATAAAGTACGCGGGCCTCGCAGCCGGCAGAGGAAAGAGCAGGGGAGTGACGACCAGGTTGGCGCAATGGCGGGCCGACCACCTGAGGCATCTCGAACGATTACATCGAAGCGTGAGAAGCAGGGTGGGCTTTGGGATGGGGGCCACAAGGTTCGGATTGATATGGCCGCCGGCTCTCAGTCGGGCGGTTCGGGCAGGTCCTGCTCTCCGGGCAGGTGGGTCTCGGCGTGACCGATGGTTCCGGACAGGGCCGTGCTGGTGCCGGAT
>PUPC01000368.1 GCA_003553185.1 Planctomycetota bacterium
ATGTCAATGCCGAGGCCGAATTGGGTCCGGATGTCCGGCCTGTAAAACCCGTATTGGCCGTCGGGGCCCACCCCGGTCCACCGGATACTCAACTCGTCGAGGAAGTCCTCTTCCACCTCGACAAACCGGGCCATGATGGCGACCTGGACAGCCCGCGCCCGTCGGAAGCTGGCGAGCAGTTCGCGAATCTCTTCCTGGACCTCGGGCGAGTGGGTGACGACGAGCCGGCCGGTTCGGTATGCAATGCGGTTCTGGCCGACCCCGCCCTCGACGTGCCAGGTCCCGGGTGCAATGGCTTCGCGGATGAACGACATCCAGCGGTCCCCCTCGATCTCGTGCTCCATCCTCTTGACATCATCCTGCCCCGAACTGGAACTGAACCAGCTGCGGTTGTCCTTCCGCCGCTGGAACTCGGGGGTGCCGATGCCGCCGTCGGACATCTCGGAGTTGAAATCTCTTGGCTGGATCGTCAGGTCGGAGATGTCGTGCCACATGGTGACCGGACGCTCGGCGAGCCCTTCTTCGTTGGAGACGAACACGGCGCCATCCCGAATACGCCAGTCGAGGTTCGCGTCCTGAAGCCGAACGAGGTAATTGAGTACGCTCTCCATCGGTGCGTTCCGCATCCGGAGGCTGACCGGCTCGACCGTGGGCAGGATGGTCGGATCGACGATGATATTGAGATCGCCGGCCGCTCGCATATAGTCGATGGCCTCCTCGAACGGGCGCCCATCGAACTGCACGCTGATCCGGGTGGCCTTGAGCCGGGCCTGAATCTCCTTGTGCGCTCGTTCGTCGTCGTCGGACACACGTGGTTTCCGGGTAATGAGGCCGGATGTCTCGGGAGCCGGTCGACGCAATCGACTGCTGACCGGTTCCGGTCGGATGCTGTCGTAGCCCATCTCGCTCAGGTCGGTGGACATCATCTCGCCGACCATCCGGTCGGCCCGTGAGATCATCCCTTGAAGTCCTGGCTCCACCTCGATCCGTTCCTCGGCGGCGCGGGGGCTGTCGGGCTCGCGGGCAGGTGGTTCAGCCGCCTTCTCGACGGCGGTCTCATCGCCCGACCGGCTCAGCATGCCTTCCATCTGGAGCGCCCTTGCCCGCCGCAGGCCGGATTCGGCCTGATTGACCATCTCCGGGAACCGATCGTTGATGGGCTGCAGGACGCTAAGGGCCTGATCGAACTTGGCGGTCGCCTCATTGAAATCACCGCCTTCGATGCCGGCCTGCCCGGCACTGATGAGTTTCTCAGCCCTCGTTCTCGCGGCTTCCGGGCTGTTCGAGTCGGCCGTCCCGCCTTCCGCCCGGGCAGTTTCTTGCCCCGGCGGCTGCGGCAGCGCGGGCATCTCCACTTCACCGGATGGTTCCGTTTGCAAAACGGGTTCGGACGAAGGTTCGGTGACCGGCTCTTCGCCGGCATTCTCGGTTGCCTGCTCGAGGCCCTGGCGGGCAGGTTCCAGTTCGGGATCGCAGTTGAGGGCTGCCCGGAAGTGTTCGGCCGCCTGGGCATATTCCCCGGCGGCGAGCAGTTCCTGCCCTCTCTCCATGAACCCGATGGCGACGCTCCTTAACGGACTGACGTCGGCCTCCGCGGTGCCTGGTACGGACAAGGTCGCACAAACAAGTAAGCCAGCGAGCAGGATTTTCGTAATCAAGTCGAGCCCTCTTTCTTCCATAGTGTCGTTCTCCCTACTGCACTTGCGCCCGCCGGGCGGCGCAACATATCAGGCCTGCCCGACCACGATAAAAACTAATTCCTGACCGCCAGAAGTACGATAGCGGCCAACCAATTTGCGAGGGATAACGGCGCGTACCAACGCACGACAGGAGGCCGGGGCGCTCCCGACAATCCAAGCGCCTGTTCCCGTTTTCAAAAAAGACATTCATGAGCGTTTCGTCTACTCCGGACCCAGCACGTCCGCCTGACCGCGAATTTCTTCCATTACATGGGCCGGCCAGAGCACCTTTATACGTCCTCTTTGATCAATAAGCAAGGCCTTTGTATCTCGTCTTTCATATTTGCGGCCGCTTCGAACCCGCGTCCATGTCTGCCGGGGCAGAATATCCAGCAGGCGATAGCCGGTGGTAAAATCGACCGGCTCGTCGAACCGAAGCACGGTCCTGTCGGGCCGGCGCTCGATATGTCGGCTTTTCACCCAGCCCACCGGCTGACCTCGCCTGACATGGAACCTCGCCCGCACTTCGACCGGTGTCGGTTCGTCGAACTCGTCGTTTTCCAACGCCGGGTCCCTCTCGGATTCGGGCGGTTTGACTGTAGTGATGACATCGAACGTTGCACGGTCGGCACTTGCCGTGATGAACTCGATTTCGAACGGCTCCTCAAGATGCACGGACAGAGGCCCGGCCTGTTCGCTTGTCACCGCCGGCTCGTCATCCGGGCCGAGTTCAACAGCAAACAAGACATATTCATAGTCGACGTTCGGGGCCAGATCGCGGTCCCGGTATGTGAAGGCGCGGTCCTTGAACACGACCGGCTGGGGCATTTGGGTATCATCGGCGGCCCGTGTCTCCAAGACGATGCCGTCCGGCGGAACGACCTCGGGGTCGAGGTCGACGTCTTTCACGACCGCCCGCAGCAGGAGCGCGGGGGACTCATCGTTGGCCGAGCGATACAGCCGGTATTCGTCGATCTCGGCGTTCACCGTTGCGGGCTGTTCCCACGTGAGCCGCGCCCGAGCGTCCTCGACCGTAACGGAAAAGCGAGGAGGGCGGGCGATTCTGCGCCGTTCCGGCGGTGCCACGATGACCGGTACGAGCACGATGATTTCGTCGTCCTTCCTCAACGTGACCTGAGTCCGGCCTGCAGAACGGGGTGTCAACCGCATGAGACGTTCGTCTGTGATGATCTGGGCATCCACGACGTCAGAGTGCTGCACGTGGACCTGGGCTTCCCACTCCTCGTCGACGAGTTCGATGTCCCGGGGGTCGTCCAACTCGTCGAGTGACAGTCGGACGGTTTCGAGGTGTCGGGCGTCCGGTGGCGCGACGGGCCTCTCCGGGGCGGGCAGTTCGACCTCCGAGACCGCAACGTCGGGCCGGAAATCTCCGATCGCAGCGGTGAGATAATCCTTGTCAAGCGGGGGTATTTCGTGGCGCGACTCTTCCTGTTTCCGACGCAGGTTCTCGATGCGCGCTTCGACATCCGCCGGCGACACTTCCGGCTCGGGTCGGTCCAGGAGCGCGCGGCCGACAAATATGATCGCAAGCAGCGCCAACAAGGCGACAATCGCCTTGTCGATCACTTTGAATAGGATGCCTCCTGCTGAACTCGCCATCTCGTTCTCTTATTCCTGTTGGCGCTCGACTACCTGCGCAGCCGAACCGTTATAACCAGTTCTCCTGTATCCATCCGCCGCGTTATGGGCACTCGAATCGTGATGTCGCGACCGACCAGAGCATCCTCCTCGGTGACAACCACGCTGCCCATCACCTCTTGGAACTGATCGGTTTCCAATCCGGCCTTGGCCTGTATGAGGGCGTATCCGAACTTGAACGCCACGTCGCTCACCGATACCGGGCGGGCCCGGTGTCGTGCGAGGTAATACGTCTGCCGAACGCCCGCGGGCTCCGGCAGAAGGGCCCTCATCTGACGGACACGTCCTTCGACCGGGACCACCCGGTCAAGATATAGAGTAAGGGTTTCATCCACTTCCTCGGCGTCGAGCCGGTCAATGTCGTCCGCGGTTACGTCCTCGGGCCTCTCAGCGTGTCCAAGATACCACCGATCTTCCCACCGTGCAACTATCAGCGGGAATTCGCCGGCGTCGTCCTTGATCAAGTAGGCCCTCCCCTCCACCAGGGGGATGAGATAGTCTCTGGTCAGGTCGAACCGGGCAGACTCTTGCAGCGCCTGGCTCACCTCTTCGCGGAATTCCTCGCGGGCCCGTTCATGTTCGCCCGTCCACTCCTCTGCGGTCTCGGCCTGGACCGTCCCTTCGGCGTCGGCGTCTCCATCGTCCTCTTCTTCCCGCTCACCTTCGAGTGCGCCGTCGATGTCCTGCAGCCGACTGCTGAGGGCGGCTTCCATCTCCCATTTCAGGTTGCTGAGGATGCGCTGGCGCAGTGGTCGGTGGTATTGCGCCGAGAACTGCGTGGCGGTCCGCAGGTCCCTGATCTGGCTCTCCAGCCAATCAGAAATCTCGGCCCGGGTCCCGAGCAGGTCCGTCGGGAAAGTGACGGTGTGGATCGCCGGGAGAAACTCGATGATATCGCAGCTCATCACAACCTGATATTCGAGAGTCTCCTCGTCAAAAGCAGGCCCGTCGCTGACCCGTTCTATCTCATAGGAGGTCACCTGTAGGAACTTGGGGCTGTTGTGTATCTTTTCCAGGATGCGGTTGAAGTCGCGGTACGACTGCACGGTGAAGGCCAGGTCGAGCCCGATTGTCTGAACCCAGTCGTGACTGACCAGCCCGACGGAGGAGGCCACCAACTGTATGCTTGAGAGTTCGGAGATCAGCGGCGTTCGGTCCGGCTCGGGACGGGCGACTTCGATCAGCGCCTCGACGGCATATTTGAGCAGCCAGTACTCCTCCTGAAGCGTCCGTGCCGCCCGGATGCGGTCTTCGTCCGTGTCGTACGAATCGCGCATTACGCTGAACTGTAACACGGGTTCGTCCGGGGTGGGAAGCATCTGGTGCAGGTGGGCGGCGAGATGCGACATCC
>PUPC01000142.1 GCA_003553185.1 Planctomycetota bacterium
TGATCTCGCTCGGTGCGACGCGGGCGGGGATCGTCCGGATATTTCTCCTCAACGGTCTGATCATCGGGCTGGTCGGCAGCGGGATGGGCCTGTTAATCGGCTGGGTGGTGTCGATCAACCTGAACGCGATCGAGGACTGGATTTACGAGGTGTTCCAGTGGCGAGTCTTTCCGCCAGACATCTATTATCTGGACCAGCTTCCCCACAAGGAGGACCCGGTGACGTTTATCACGATGGCCCTGATTGCCGCCGCCGTGAGTCTGATCGCCGCGCTGTGGCCGGCGATCAAGGCGGCCCGGCTGGACCCCGTCGAGGCGCTGCGTTATGAGTGACCTGATGATCGCCAGCGGGATCAAGAAGAGCTATCACGAGGCGGGCGGCGAGCTGCATGTGCTCCGGGGACTCGATCTGACCATCCGGGAGGGCGAGACCCTGGCGGTGGTCGGGCCGTCCGGCGTGGGCAAGAGCACACTGCTCCATACGCTGGGATTGCTCGACACGGCGACCAGCGGCTCGATCATCTATGACGGCACCGAGCTGAGCTCCGCCTCCGAGAGGCACCGGGCACGGCTCCGAAACGTCGAGTTCGGATTCGTCTTCCAGTTCTATCACCTGCTGCCCGAGCTCAACGCCCTGGAGAACGTCGTCCTGCCGGCGATGATGAGATGCACCGTGTTCGGCTGGTCGCGCCGACGGGCGACATTGCGGGCCAGGGCCGAGGAGCTGCTGGACGACGTCGGGCTTTCGGAGCGATGGACGCACAAGCCGTCCGAGCTGTCGGGCGGCGAACAGCAGCGGGTGGCCATCGCCCGGGCACTGGTCAACGAGCCCCGGATCGTCTTCTGCGACGAGCCGACCGGGAACCTCGACGAGAAGACGAGCGACCATATCCATGATTTGTTGTGGACAATCAACCAAAAAACGGGTACAACCTTTGTGGTAGTAACGCACGACGAGACACTGGCGTCCCGCTGTGACAGGATCGCAGAGATGCACCGAGGGAAAATCGAGTCGGTCAAGAGCAACAGGCAATAAGGAGGACTGTGGATGGCATTGAAGGTCTATATCGACGGGGAACTCGTGGACGAAGAGAACGCAAAGATTTCGGTCTTTGACCGTTGCCTGCTCTATGGCGACGGGGTGTTCGAGGGCATCCGAGCATATAACGGGAAAATCTTCAAGGAGCAGGAGCACGTCGACCGGCTGTACGACTCGGCACGGGTCTGCCTCATCGACATCCCTCTGACCAAGGAAGAGTTCGCCCGAGCGATGTACGACACAATGGCCGCCAACAACCTCGAGGACGCCTACATCCGGGCGATCATCACGCGGGGCAAGGGCGACCTCGGCCTGGACTACCGCAAGTGCCCCAAGCCCAGCGTCATCATCATTGCGGCCAGCATCGAGCTCTACCCCGAAGAGTTCTACCAGAAGGGACTGGAAGTGGTCACCGCATCCACCCAGCAGATTCGCAGCAATGTGATGGAGCCGCGGATAAAATCCTGCAACTACCTGAAGAACATCCTCGCCAAGATGGAAGCCATCCGGGCGGGCTGCATCGAGGCCGTGATGCTCAACGCCAAGGGCGAGGTTGCCGAGTGTACCGGCGATAACATTTTCATCGTCAAGGACGGCGTGATCAAGACGCCCCCGCCCGAGGCGGGCATCCTGCTCGGAGTGACTCGCGGCGTGGTGCTCGAACTCGCCCGCGAGGCGGGAATGGACCCCCGCGAGACCCCGCTCACCCGGTTCGATCTTTACTGCGCCGACGAATGTTTCCTGACCGGGACTGCCGCCGAGGTCATACCGGTCATCAATATAGATGGGCGGCCCATCGGTGACGGCAAGCCGGGCCCGATCACACTCGACCTGCTGGAGCAATTCCGCCGCCTGACCCGGGCGTAGCCAACAGACCAGACAGATTCCGGAGAGGACACTACGATGGCACAGCTTACGATCAAGACGGGACCGGCCGAAGGCAGCATTTTCGAACTCACCGGCGAGCCACAGACCATCGGGCGCCAGGGGGATATCCAGGTGCTCGACACCGCTGTCAGCCGAAAGCACGCCGAGGTCCATCAACTGGGCGATACGTTCCTCATCCGGGACTTGGACAGCCGAAACGGGACCTTCGTGAACGACGAACGGATATCCGGAGAGGTCGCCCTCAAATCGGGCGATCGGGTACGGCTTGGCGCGGCAGTCCTCGAATTCGAAACCGAGCAAGGCGGCGGGCAGCAGGATGTCGAGTTCGTGCGCGATACAAACGCGGGCGGAAGCACCGTTGAGATACGACTGGGCGATAAGCCGGCGAAGGTGCTCGGGCGTGCCGGCGAATCGGCCGCCGGCAGATTGCTCGCCGTGTACGAGGTCGCCCGGCTGGCAGGCCGGGAGAGCTCGGTCCGAGGCGTCGCCGATAAAGTCCTCGATCAGGCGATGGAATCCGTCAACCCCACCTACTGCTATATCTTCATCCGCGACGATCAGACCGACAAGCTGAAACCGATGGCCTGGCGGGACCCGATCTCCGGCAAACGACGCGAGATCAGCCACTCCATCGTCACCCGGGCCATGAGGCGCCACCACTCGATCCTCACCGCCGACGCGGCCAGCGACGCCCGGTTTGACCAGAGCGAAAGCGTGGTGATCGGGGAGATCGGGTCCGTCATTTGCGCCCCGCTCATCGCACGCGATAAGATCAACGGTGTGCTCTACATGGGGCGCGACTTCGGCACCGAACCGCTCTCCGACGAGGACCTGCAACTGGCCACCGCCATCGCATTCCAGACGGGGATCGCCCTGGAGAACATCGCCATCCATGAGGAGATGCAGACCGAAATGATGGCGCTGGTTCGGACGCTGTCCGGGGCAAAAGACCTCCGCTGGCCGGACCAGCGGGGCCATTCCGAGCGGGTCGCCGCCTATGCCCTCGCAGTCGCCGGGCAACTCCACCTGTCGGACGAGGGCTGCCGGAACGTCCAGACCGCCGCTCTCCTCCACGACGTGGGCAAGGTCCCCATTACCGAGAACACCAGACTCGCCGTCAGCGCCGCGGTCGGCCGGACCGTGCCCGACGAATATTGCCACCCGTTCCTCGGTATGAAGATGCTCGAAGAACTGCCGGGCCTGGCACCCGCACTGCCGGGCGTCAAGTATCACCACGAACGGCTCGACGGGCTGGGCGGGCCGTGGGGGCTCGCCGGCGAAGACATCCCCCTCATCGCCCGGATTGTGAGCGTGGCGAACCGGTTCGACCATCTCGCGGCCGACCCCGTCCGAGACGGCCGACCGATGCCGATGAGCGAAGCGCTCGAAACCATCGAACAGCCGGGCGAGGGCCTCGACGATGCCATCACGCACGCACTCGTGCAGGCCCAGACCACCGGCAACGGGATCGAACTGCCCCGGCTCGTTCTCCAGGATTTCTGTTGAGCACCGCCCCGGTCATCGGATTATGAACGAATTCAACCCGCCCAGATATCTCGCCCCATTCGAAAGCAGATCGTTCCCCCACCTGTTCACCGACGTGCTGGTGGTCGGCTCGGGGGCGGCCGGTCTGCGGGCCGCCATCGAGGCCAGCCGGTACGCCGACGTCGCGATCGTGACCAAGGACGAACTGAAGGCGAGCAACACCGAGTGGGCACAGGGCGGGATCGCCGCCGCCATCGGCCCGGAAGACTCGGCCGATCTACACGCCGACGACACCATCGAAGTCGGATGCGGACTGGGCGTGACCGACGCGGTCCGCTCCATCGTCGGGCAGGCCCCGGAGCGAATCCGCGAACTGATCGACTGGGGGGCCGAGTTCGATCTGGATGAAAACGGCGAGCCAGCCCTCACCAGGGAGGGCGGCCACAGCCGTCAACGCGTCCTGCACGCCCGCGGTGACGCCACCGGGGCGGAGCTGGAGAAGACACTCATCGCGCGGCTCGCCAGTTGTGACCGGATTCGCACCCTCGAGCACACCTATGTCGTTGATCTGCTCACGCTGAATAACACCTGCCTCGGAGCGGTCATCTGGTCACAGGCCTACGGGATGACGATGGTCTGGGCCGACGCCGTGATCCTTGCCACCGGCGGGGCTGGACAGGTCTTCCGCGAGACGACCAACCCGCGCATCGCCACCGGCGACGGGTTGGCTATGGCCTACCGGGCGGGCTGCAAACTGTGCGACATCGAGTTCGTCCAGTTCCATCCGACCACTCTCTACGTGGCCGGCGCCGCACGAGTACTCATCTCCGAGGCCGCACGCGGCGAGGGCGGCATCCTGGTGAACAAGTACGGCGAGCGGTTCATGGAGAAATACAGCCCGAAGAAGGAACTTGCACCCCGGGACGTGGTCAGCCGAGCCGTGCTCTCGGAAATGCACCAGACCGGCGACACCAACGTCTACCTGGACCTCACCCACGTCAGCGCCGCCCAACTCTCGTCCCGGTTCCCCCGCATCAAGGAGTTGTGCTCGCTGTTCGACATCAACGTCAGCGAAGATTGGATTCCCGTCTGCCCCAGCGCCCACTACATGGTCGGCGGAGTGTGGACCGAGCCCGACGCATCCACCTCGGTCGAGCACCTGTTCGCCTGTGGCGAGGTCGCCTGGACCGGGCTGCACGGTGCGAACCGAATGGGGAGCAACTCGCTGCTCGAGGCCCTGGCAATGGGCAAGATGGCGGGCGATGCCGCAGGCA
>PUPC01000005.1 GCA_003553185.1 Planctomycetota bacterium
GCCCAGTGCCCCGGCGAGGGCGGAGACGCTCCCGCCGCCGGGCGTCGGCCGCCCGGCCGCCGCATCCTCCAGGTATGCCTCCAGCGGTTCCGTTCGGTAACTCATCCCATCCTCCGCGATTCCGAATGCGGCCGCGGTCAAAATCCGCCCGCGGCAGAACAACGCCACAAATTACCATATCCCGGCCCGATGTCAACCGCCTGTCGGCTCGGCGGCGGAATTGACTTGGGCGGGCCGAGAGGGTAGAATCCCGCGCCTTGGCCCGCAGCGAACACCTTGCTTATGTCTGGCGATAATGTCCGATTTTAAACGGATCGCAATCATCGGCGTGGGGCTGATCGGCGGATCGTTCGGTCTGGCGGTCAAGGAGCGCGAACTGGCCGACGACGTGGTCGGGATCGGTTATCGCGACGAGACCTTGGTCCGCGCTGAAGCACGTGGAGCCATCGACCGGTGGACGCTGGACCTCGAGGAAGGCGTGTCCGACGCCGACCTGGCCGTCGTCTGCACCCCGGTGGGCCTCGTCCCGGAGAAGGCGATTGCGGCGGCGCAGGCGATGCCGCCGGGCGGTATCGTCACCGACGTGGCCAGCACCAAGGAGGTCATCACCGGCAAGATCGAGGCCGAACTGCCCGACGGGATCGCGTTCGTGCCCGCCCATCCGATGGCCGGTTCCGAGGAGCGGGGCAACGAGAACGCAACCGCCGGCCTGTTCGAGGGCGCCCGGGTCATTCTCACCCTGACCGACCGCACCCCGGATGCCGCCGCCGACGCCGTCCACTACCTGTGGGAACGGCTGGGGGCACGGGTCGAGCGGCTTGATGTAGCGGCGCACGACCGGATCGTCGCCCGGATCAGCCACCTGCCCCACCTGATCGCCCCGGCACTGGTCAACGCGGTCGACGAGGCCAGCTTGCCCTACGCCGCGACGGGGATGAAGGACACCACGCGGATCGCAGCCAGTGACGTTCGGCTGTGGGTCGATATCTTCCGCGACAATCGGCTGAACGTGCTCGACGCGCTGCGGGCGTTCGGCGTCGAGCTCGAGAGCATCGGCGAGGCACTCGAGCGGTCGGACTGGGCGAAGCTGGCCCGGTGCCTGGAACGGGCGCGGGACCGCCGACAGGGGCTGAGTGACGATGAGTAGTCTGCCCGACGCCCCGGACGGCGGGCGTTCTGCCGAGCCGGGAACGAGCATCCGCCGGCCAACGAGAGCGAACAGAAACGGAGTTGCCATTTGATCTGGCAGATCGAAGTTGCCCTGAAAAAGGACCTGACCGACCCGGAAGGGGAAGCGGTCAAGCACGAAGCGAACGAGATTGGCGTCCGTGGGATCGACCGCGTCCGGCACGTCCGGGTTTATGCCATCGAGTCCGACATGCCCGCCGAGGAAGTCGAGCGGGTCGCCGCCGAGCTGCTGGCCGATCCGGTGGTGGACCGATACGCAGTCGGCGGCCCGGTTCTCGACGACGGGGAGGGGAGTTGTCGGATCATACAAATCGTCCGAAAACCGGGCGTGATGGACCCGGTCGAGGCCAGCTCGCTGAAAGGCATCGCCGACATGGGCCTGCGGGCCTCGGCGGTTCGGACCGCCCGCAAGTACCATTTTTACGGCTCGCTGACCGACGAGGACGCCCGCCGCATCGGCGACGAGGTGCTGGCGAACGACATCATCGAGGAGACCGTCATCGGCGGCGGCACGCTGACCATCCCGCACGCCGAGGAGACTCCGTTCGAGAAGGTCACCGTCCCGCTGCTCGATGCGGACGACGAGGAGATGATGCGAATCAGCCGCGAGGGCGTCCTATCGCTGAACCTCGAGGAGATGCGGGCGATCCGCGGCTACTACCGCGACCTCGGCCGCGACCCCATCGACGTCGAACTCGAGACGCTCGCCCAGACCTGGTCGGAACACTGCGTCCACAAGACCTTCCGCGGGATCATCAACTACAACGGCGAGATCATCGACAACCTGCTCAAGCAGACTGTGATGCGGGCCACCCGCGAGCTCGACCGGCCGTGGTGCCTCTCGGTGTTCAAGGACAACGCCGGCGTGATCGAGTTCGACGAACGCTGGGGGATCGCGTTCAAGGTCGAGACACACAACCACCCCTCCGCCCTCGAGCCATACGGCGGGGCGGGCACCGGGATCGGCGGGGTTATCCGCGATCCGATGGGCACCGGGCTCGGGGCGAAGCCGATTATGAACACCGACGTGTTCTGCTTCGGCCCGCCCGACCTGCCCGACGACCGGCTCCCGTCGGGCTCGATGCACCCCAGGCGCGTTATGCGCGGTGTCGTCGCCGGCGTGCGCGATTACGGCAACCGGATGGGCATCCCGACGGCCAACGGCGCCGTGTTCTTCGACGAGCAATATACCGGCAACTGCCTGGTCTATTGCGGCAACCTGGCCCGGATTCCCGCCGACAAGGTCGAGAAGGCGGCCCGGCCCGGCGACCGGGTCGTGGTGGTCGGCGGCCGGACGGGGCGGGACGGCATCCACGGGGCCACGTTCTCGTCGGTCGAGCTCCACGAGGAGACCTCGAGCAGCCACGTCCAGATCGGCGACGCGATCACCGAGAAGAAGATGCTCAGCGTGCTGCTCGAGGCACGCGACCGCGGGCTGTACTCCTGCATCACCGATTGCGGGGCGGGCGGCCTGTCGTCGGCCGTGGGCGAGATGGGCGCCGAGACCGGTGCCGAGGTCGACCTCGACACCGTCCCGCTCAAGTACCAGGGACTCGCCTACTGGGAAATCTGGGTGTCCGAGGCACAGGAGCGGATGGTGCTCGCCGTCCCGCCCGAGCACGAGGGCGAACTGCACGCCCTCTGCCGCTCGGAAGACGTCGAATCGACGACGATCGGGCGGTATACCGACACCGGCCGGCTGGTCCTCCGCTACCAGGGCGAACAGGTCTGCGACCTGGACATGGACTTCCTGCACGACGGCGTCCCCCGCCTGGAGCGCAAGGCGATCTGGGAAGAGCCGGCGACCACCGAGCCGGAGCTGCCCGCCCGCCGCGAGTACGGCGACGCGCTGAAGCAGATTCTCGGCGCCTGGAACGTGTGCAGCAAGGAGTGGATCATCCGCCAGTACGACCACGAGGTCCAGGGCTCGTCGGTGCTCAAGCCGCTGGTCGGTGCTGTGAATGACGGCCCCGGCGATGCGGCCATCATCACCCCCGTGCTCGGCTCGACACGAGGAGTCGTCGTGTCCAACGGGATGAACCCCAAGTACGGGCGGATCGACCCCTACCACATGGCGGCGTCGGCCATCGACGAGGCGCTGCGGAACATCGTGGCCGTCGGCGGATCGCTCGACCGTGCCGCCCTGCTCGACAACTTCGCCTGGGGCAACCCGGACAAGCCCGACCGGCTGGGCGGCCTGGTCCGGGCCGCTCGGGCCTGCTACGACGTGGCCGTCGAGTACGGCACCCCGTTCATCTCGGGCAAGGACAGCTTGAACAACGAGTACCAGGTCGACGGCGACAGCATCCCGATCCCCCCGTCCCTGCTCATCTCGGCGATGGCGATCATGCCCGACGTGACCCGGGCGGTCTCGATGGACCTGAAGGCCCCGGGCAACGCCATCTACGTGGTGGGCCTGACCCGGGATGAGCTCGGCGGCTCGCACTACTACGAACTGAACGGCGAGCTGGGGCGGAACGTCCCCCAGGTCGATACCGAACTCGGACGGAGTGTGTTTGACGCGCTGGCCCGGGCCACGGCCGACCGGCTGGTCCGGTCTTGCCACGACTGCAGCGAGGGCGGGATCGCGGTCGCCGCCGCCGAGATGGCGTTCGCCGGCGGGCGTGGGATGCGGCTCGACCTGGCGGCGGTCCCGGCATCCGAGGACGCCCGTGCCGACGCCGTCCTGCTGTTCTCGGAGTCCAACTCTCGGTTCGTCGTCGAGATCGAGCCGGGCAAGACGGGCGATTTCGAGGCGGCGATGGGCGGCGTCCCGTTCGCCCGCGTCGGCAGCGTGACCGAGGGCGCCGCGCTCGATGTGGCCGGGCTCGGCGGCGAGGTCGTCATCGACGAGCCGATCGCCGACCTGAAAGAGGCCTGGCAGGCGCCGCTCCGGTGGTGAGAGGCCGGGATGAACCGTACTCGGCGGTCCGCCGGGCGGTTGCAGAGCTGTTCTCACGAGCAACGTGAAGAGGAATGCCTTCTATGACCGTACATACGCTGATTATTCGCACGGCCGGGACCAACTGCGACGAGGAGACCCAGTTCGCATTCGAGCAGGCCGGGTCCGAGGTCGCCCTGCTCCACATCAACCGGGTGATCGAGAACCCGACGGTCCTCGATCGGGCCCAGATTCTCGCCCTGCCCGGCGGGTTCAGCTACGGCGACGACATCGCGGCCGGTCGAATCCACGCCAACGAGCTCCGTACCAAGCTGGGCGACAGACTCGAACAGTTCGTCGATGACGGGAAACTGGTCATCGGCATCTGCAACGGATTCCAGATCCTGGCCAAGACGGGGCTTCTGCCCGGGCCGTTCGCTCGCGACGCCGAGCAGGCCGTCACCCTCACTCACAACAACTCGAACAAGTTCGAGGACCGATGGGTACACCTGCGGGCCGATTCCGACAGGTCGCCCTTCGTCCGCAAAGGCCAGACGTTCTACCTGCCCGTCGCCCACGGCGAGGGCAAGTTCGTCGCACGGGACCGCCGGACGC
>PUPC01000209.1 GCA_003553185.1 Planctomycetota bacterium
GTTCATTGGGCACTTACATATCAGAAGACGGCCCCGCCTTCGGCCCCCACGGTCTCGGGACAGTGTACAAAGACCTTCGCATCATCGAGGCGACCTGGCGACTCATCGAACAGCACAACACGTGGGCGATCCCAGATATGAACCGCCAACTCGTTGAGCGGGCCACCCACCCGGAGGCACTGAAGCAACTCGTGGGTTCTCTTGATCCGATCTGGCAACAGCACGAGTTGTATGTGCATGGAATCCGAACGGCCCACAGTCTCCAGGCCGGCTACGTTCTCGTTCGGCGAGACAGACCGTTTGCCGATCAGGAGGGGCTATTCCCCACTGACCTCAAGAACGACATTGCCACACGGCTCGGTGAAAAGGACCGCCGCATCCCGCTCGAATCGAGCCCCACCAGTCCGTTCGGCAACCGAATCGAAGAACTGACCCTGCCCGGCTACTGGGTCCCGGACGCCGCCCAGGACGCCGTTCCGGAGAACCTTCATGTCCTGGACAACGCGCTGGCGTTCGATTTCGCCGGAAAGAGCTTTGTTTATGACCACCTCGGACTTCGCCCCGCTCAGTCATCAACGTGAAGGAGATACAGGGAAATGAGTGAACACAGTCGTTATTCACTGCTGCAGGAAGGGATCTTCCGGGTTCGTGGGCCGGATGGCGCCCGGATGGATGCTTCGCTTCCGGACATCCTCGCCCGGCTGTCGAAGTCAAACATCCTTTCGTTCGAAGCGCTCCAGCCCCACCAGCAACAGGCGTGGTACAGTTTTCTGGTCCAGCTCGCCACCATCGCGACCGCTCGGGGAGAGCACGATGATCTGACAGAGAACCCGGCCGAATGGCGCGACCGGCTGCTCGCCCTCACCAACGGCGACCCCGACCCGTGGTCGCTCGTCGTCGATGACCTGTCAAAGCCCGCGTTCATGCAGTCGCCCGTTCCCGAGGGCTCGCTGAAAGATGCGAAGTATAAGGCGGATGTTGAGTCTCCGGACGACTTGGACATGTTGGCTACAGCAAGGAACCACGACGTAAAATCGGTGCGAATCATTCATCCACGAACAGAACACTGGGTCTACGCGCTCCTTACTTTGCAGACATTACAAGGAGGATTTGGCCGAGGTAACTATGGTATTATTCGAATGAATAAGTCCTACGGAAATCGTCCACTCGTCGGTATCGTCCCTGCCCTCGACTGGGGCGAACGCTTCCGCCGCGATGTATCCGTTCTTCTGCCCGCGCGACAGAAGCTCATCACTAAATACGGCTATCAGCCCACTGGGCATGCTTTGTTGTGGTTGCGCCCTTGGGACGGTTCAAAGTCGAGCGGTGTCCCGCTTGCCGACTGCGATCCGCTTGTAATCGAAATCTGCCGACGCATCCGTTTTGCTGAACCCAATGGTCGTCTTGTCTGCTGGCGTGGAACAACCAAAGCGGCACGCATCAAATCCCCTGATGGCTTCAACGGCGCCACAGGCGATCCGTGGACACCTGTCGAAAAGGCCAATGCCAAAGCGCTCACCGTCGGCGACCGCGGGTTCCACTACGAACTGATCAAAGACATTCTCCTCTCCGGCGACTATGACCGGTCGGCTTCACTTGCCCACACCGAGCACGAGGAAGCCGGCGGATACCTGCTGGCTCGCACCCTGTCCCGCGGACAGGGAAAGACCGAGGGGCTTCATCATCGAGTCGTTCCTCTCCCGTCCGATGTGATCCGCCTGTTCGGGGAGCCGTCCGAACGCGAACTACTGGCCGAACGGGCCGACCGGCGCGTGACCCTCGCGTCAACCGTCCAGAAAAAAGTGCTTGCGCCGGCACTGAGCGCCCTGCAGAACGGAGGAAAAAAGGGCGAAGCGGTCGACTGGGAAAAAATTCGACGCTGGCTCAACGCCTTCGACGCTTCAGTGGACGACATCTTCTTCGAACACCTCTGGGGCTCGCTCGACCGACCGGAAGAGAAAGCCGACGAACTCTGGCAGAGGCAGCTCCTGCAGTTCGCCGAGGAGCAACTCGAAGATGCCATCCGGTCCTGCCCGATGCCGTCCGTTCGACGATACCGGGCCGTCAGTTCCGCCCATTCCATTTTCCAGGGCAGCGCCCGTAAGCAACTGCCCCTTTTATTCCCCGACGAAAAGAAAGGAGAAGAGGCATGAGAACACCGGATGCAGCAGGTGCGACCGACGCCGACCGCGTCACTCGCGCCCAGGTAATCGGCAAGCTCGCCCACGCCATCGAGCATCAACTACCGACCGGCGACGTGGCCGAGCTCCGCCGTATCTCGCCCGACCAGCCCTACACCCCTGCCCTCTGGAAGCTGCTGCTGAGCTATGTCCCCGAAAGCTGGGTGGCCGGGGCCGACCGCGACTGCAAGGAGGCCCGCTGGGCCGCCGTCCTTATGGGCATGGCGTTCACCGCCGGCCTCCATCAGCCCGGCCTGCCGCTCGGCCAGGCCCTCGCCAACGCCGGGTGGTCCGAACTGCGGTTCGTCCGGCTCCTGCGTGAGCGTGGCGACGCGCTTACCGGGGAGGTCCGCCGGGTCGCTCAGTACCTGGCCAGCAAATCGCAGCCGGCCAACTGGGCCGATGTAGCCGCGCTGGTCCTCGACCAGGAGGGCGACTGGGCCGAGAAGAACCGGAGACGTATCGCCCGCAGCTACTATCGCGCTTTATATAAGAAGACCGAACAGTCAGACGCTTGAACAAATCAGAGAAAAAAGGAGATTGTACAATGGCCGAGGCAAGATTCGTTCAGATCCACACGCTCACCGCTTATCCGGGCACGCTGCTCAACTGCGACGACGCCGGGTTCGCCAAGCGCCTTCCCTTTGGCGGCGCCACCCGCACCCGCGTCTCGTCGCAGTGCCTCAAGTACCACTGGCGGAACTACGATGGTGAGAACGCGCTCTATAAGCTCGATGTGCCCCGCTCCGTCCGGTCCCGTCAAACCTTTCAGCGTCGCATCGCCCAACCACTGGTGGACGAGGGCGGCCCGCCGACGCTCGTCGCCTGCGCGGTGAAGACCCTCCAGCAGCTCGTTCTCTCCGACAGCAAGCCGTCCAAAGCCGATTACTCGAAGTGGCTCAAGGGCGATGAAAACCCGATGGCGGCTCTCGAAACCAATCAGGTCACCATCTTCGGCGAACCGGAAGTTGAATACCTCAAGCAGCTTGCCGCCAAGACTGTCGACGGCCTCAAGGGCGACTTGGGCGCCCTCTGGGACAACTCCGGCGCCGAGATCTCCAAGGAACAGATCAAGACCGCAGTCGACGCGTTCGAGGCGATCTCGAAGAGTGACCTCAAGAAGAATCTCAAGGGGCTCGGCCTGGCCGCCGGACTCGACGCCGCCATGTTCGGCCGGATGGCCACGAGCGACGCGCTAGCGCGAGGTAACGCCGCCGTACACGTCGCCCACTCCTTCACCACCCACGCCGAAGAAGACGAGAGCGACTACTTCTCCGCAGTGGACGAACTCAAGGCCGAAGGAGAACTCGGCAGCGGACATATCAACACCAGCGAGCTCACCAGCGGCCTCTTCTACGGCTACAGCGTCGTCGATGTCCCGCTGCTCGTCTCGAACCTCCAGGGCTGCCAGCGCAGCGACTGGCAGGACGCCGACCGTTCGCTCGCCGCCGACGTGCTTGAACGGTTCATCCACCTCGTCGCCACCGTCTCGCCCGGTGCCAAACTCGGCTCGACCGCGCCCTACGCCTACGCCGAATGCGTCCTTGTCGAGGTCGGCCCGGACCAGCCCCGGACGCTCGCCAATGCGTTCCGGAAGCCGGTCGAGACCCAGCCCGACGTGCTCGCCAACAGCGTGAACGCGCTCTCCGACTACGCTGGGCAGATGGAAGAAATGTACGGCGGCAGCGCCGAACGCCGCCTCTCCGGCATCGGCCCCGTTAATAAACTCGCCGATGCTCTCGGTATCGACGCCGTTGTCCCGCTCGACGAAACCGCCCAATGGACCGCCGAAAAGATCAAGGAGTAAACCCATGAACGTCCTGCTGCTTCGGCTCGACGCACCGCTGATGAGCTTCGGGGCGCCCATCGTGGACCGATTCGGGAAGATTCAACCGTACCCCGCCCTGTCCATGATCACCGGCCTCCTCGGCAATGCGCTCGGGTACCACCACCGCGACACCGCCGCACTTCAGCGCCTCCAGGAACGGCTCCGATACGCCTCGCGTCAGGATCGGCCCGGAAAACGACTCCGCGACTACCACACCGTGGACCTCGGTCAGGAATTCATGCTCGACAACCGCGCCTGGACCACGCGAGGCAAGCTCGAAAAACGTAAAGGCGGGGACGCCAGAACCGGTACCCACATCCGAGAGCGAGACTACTGGGCCGACGCCGTCCACACCGTCGCCCTCACCCTCGACCCGGCGGACGAGTCGCCCAACCTCGACCATGTCGAGCACGCCTTGCGTCGGCCGGAGAGACCGCTCTTCATCGGCCGGAAACCCTGCCTGCCCGCCGGCCCGCTGTTCCTCGGCCGGACCGAAGCGCCCGACCTGGTGCAGGCACTGCGAGACGCCCCTGTCCCACCGGGGGGCGACGCCAAAACTCGCCTGAACGCCTGGTGGCCCTCGTCGCCCGACGTTGAGGATTCACCCGGCATGCAGCGCCCCGTCACCGACGGCCGCGACTGGGCCAACCAGATTCACGTCGGCGAAC
>PUPC01000287.1 GCA_003553185.1 Planctomycetota bacterium
GAAACACTCCACAGGTGTCTTCCAGTGCTCCGGTGGGCGGATTCGATGGCGTATATTCTAGAAAACTTTTTGGCTCGGGAGGCAGCGGTCAGGGCACTGGTGCGCCACGGGCGTCCGGCCTTTGCAACTCGGTTCCGGCTTGCGCGTCCCATGATCTTCAAAAAAAGCGTTGTATCTTGCAGGGCGAGGGCGTAATATATGAAGCTGTGGGGAGAATGATTGGGGCCTGTTTTGATGCGTACCAGTAGCCGGGGCAAAGGCCCCCGCCGGGTCCTGATGTTTGGGCTCACACGCCTGGGGATGGGGCTTGTCATTCTGGCCCTTTATGCGTTTCTGGGCGATGTGGCGCCGGGCCTGGCGGGCCTGCTCATCGTCCTGTTCCCCGCCCTGATGCTGTACCGCGCCATCCGGCGTCCCGCACCGGGCAGCGGCTGGGCTCTGCTGATCACCGCCGCCGTGGCCCTCGGCATTCTCGCCGGTCAGATATGGTCTCTGGGCTTATGGAATATCTCGCCTGTCGTTTTGGTGACGCTACTTGTGGGGGCGGTCCCGGGGGTTGCTCGCGGGGCGACGGTTCGCACCGAGCAGTCGCCCGACGGGGTGAAGCTGCGTGGGCTTATGCTGCCCCTGTTCCTGTGGCAGTGTACGGTGGTGGGGTCACAGGTGCTGGCGACGGCCGGCGTGATCGGGCTGGTGCGTCTGCTGCTGCTGGCCCAGGGGCTGATGGCCGGGCTGGTCGCATCGGCCTGCCTGGTGGGCCTGATCCCGCTGGCGGTTGGCAAGCGGCGACTGGCGGCGCTGAGGCCCCAGGGGCCGGTGGTGCTGCGTCGTGTCGGAATGGTCCTGCTCGTTCTGGTTCTGGCCGTGGCCGCGGCCGCCCCGGAGCGGGTCGCGCCCGAGTCCGGTCTGTACGTCGGCCGGCTCGACGAGCGAATGGTGGCCCAGCGTGCGGGGGGGCCTGAACGGGACCCGGTGTTCCAGGAAGCGTACGCCATCGAGGGTTCGCCCGCCCAGTTGCGCGTCTATCCCGACGGAACCTGCGAGTTGGCCGAGCTGGTCCACTGCCGGTCGATGATCTCTTATGGCACTCCCGGCGACCGACAGGGCTATTCCAGGACAACCTACCAGAACACCTTCCGTTCGACGGGCCGAAAGCCGCTGAGCAGTTACAATTCCTTCCCGGTGGAGGTAACCGTCGTCGAGTCGATCTTCCGGGAGCCCTCCGACACCGGCCGGCGGACCTGGGGCGACAGCGGGGTCGACGACGTCGTCGAGCGCCCCTCTGTTGAGGCGAACGCCCGGGTCGCGGTTCAGCCCGACGGCTCGGTCCTGTTGTACCTCCCCAACGCCTACCCCTCCGGCCCCCCGGGGCCGCGTGTCCCCTGGCGTCTTCACCGGGTCGGCGACGTGACCGCCGCCGCCCTGCCCGTCGATCCGGCCGACGGTCCGCCGCGCCCGGCTCCTTCCGGGGGGCTGGATGACATCCTGGAGATATTCCGGGACCTGTTCCAGATGGCGGACCTCAGCGACGCCGCCCGTGACGCCGGCCTGATCGCCGGGCTGCTCACCCTGCTGGCCGGCGCGTCGGTCGACATGGCCGGCCTGCTGGCGAGCGCCGCGGCCGCGAACGCCAACAGACCTTCCCTGCCGCCGCTACGGACTCCGGGGACGAGGATGCTCTCGGGAGATGACGCCCGGAACTGGCTGAGGGACCGGGGGTTCATCGACGACGACGGCAAGTTCACCCCCGCCTATACGCAGTGGACAGATCGGCTCTACCAGGAAAACCCCGACGAGCAACTCCACCTGATCGCCTATACCCTGCAACCGCCCGATCCCGATGCGCCGGATGTGCCGGAGCACGACGGATCGTTCCTCCCGCCCGATGCCACACTCGACATCGTGGTGCGTGACGACCCGATCCGACCGGAGCCGCCCCCGCTGCCCGTCGCCGATCCGCCGCCCGTCGATGAGCCGGCGGTCGTCCCACCGCCAGTCGAGCCGGAACCGGAGCCGCAGGACGAGCCCGACGAGCCGGAGCCGCCGCCCAGGAATCCGTGCATCGACAAGATCAACCGGTTGGCGGAAATCCAGCGGCAGGGCGAGGCATTGGTGGCGGAAAACCGCCGACTCCGGGACCAGATTCTGGAGATCCGGGCCGAGATCGAGACGATGCGAGTGGTCGCTGCGACCGCGAGCGTTGTCGATGTGATCAGCGGGACCATCACCGGGGCGGCCACCGTCGCAGGCGGCCCGCTGGCCTCGCTGCCGGCCGGGCTCGTACAGAACGTCGTCGCCGAGACGGTCAAAAGCTACGTCCATAACCTGTATCGAGACGACCCGTCGAACTTCTGGATCAATCTGGCGTCGGCGGAGACGGTGACCGCGTTGTCAACGTTGGTCGCCGAACAGATCAAGGCGGCGGCGGTTGCCAGAGGCTTCGAGGGAGTCGTCGAAACATCCGTCGCACGCCAGCTCGCCACCCCGATCTCGAGTCTGCTAAGCGGGCTGTTCCAAGTGATGTATTCGATGTTCAGCGCAGGGCGAACCGCAGGCCAGTTCCGAGAAAACAGGAACCTGCTGCAACCGCGGATCGACAACCTCCGCAAGCTGCGAGCACGAACACACGACATGATAGAGAAAGAACGAGAAAACAAGGCACGGGCCGAGGCGGCACTGAACGACTGCCTGGCACGCCACGGAGTCACCGCCATATGACCCATCCTGATGAGACCGAATCGCCCCCCGTGATGATGTACTCGACGGAGGACGTGCGCCGAGCCGCAGCAATCCTCGCCGCCCGGCCGGCAGGGGACCGGGCGAAGCGGCGGGAGCGACTGGCGAGCTTCAAGTTCAGGCACGAGAGCGGCTCCTGGTGGTACTGCTCGCCGCCCGGGCAGAGATGGCACCGCCACGTGCAGGGCAAATGGCTCCAAGCCAGCCCGACCGGGGGCGGCCTGCTCGGCCCGGTGTGGGTGGCCGACCTGCTCGAATTCGAGGCCGATGGCCCGGTCGATATCGACGTACCGCTCGAGCAGGATATCCCCGATCAGCCCGATGTCGCCGGAGAGGAGCGCCTTCAGACGATGGCAATGGCTGTCGCCGGGGTGCAAGACCGCTTCGCGGCCGGGGAATTGAACTCGGCTGCGGCCGAGGCCATTCTGCGCAAATTCTACCTGCTCGACGAACGCTGGCGACTGTGGACCGTCGGGGTGCGGTCGGGCCGGTGGTTCGAGTTGACCGAAACCGGCTGGCAGCCCCGGGACGCCGGCCCGCAGACCTCGCCGCCGTCGGACTCGCCCGACTATCTGGAAGGACTCCTCAAAGCCCAGGGCCCCATACTAGGGGGCGCGGCACCGGCGATCCCCGAACCGGTCGCCCCCGACTGGTGCCCGCCCGACGGATTTCCGCCGCCCCCTGCAGACGCCCCGCCGCCCGAGCGTCGAACACAGGATCCCCCACCCGCACCGAAAACTGAACATGCCGACGACGCGGCCCTGCAAAACACCGCCGCCGCGCAACCGCCCGCTCAGCCAACCGCTGCCAGACCGGATGCTCCCCCCGGTGGACCGAGCAGGAGCAAGTTCGGGCGATGGATCGTCGCGGCCCTCGTGTTGGTGGTGATTGCCGCGGTGGCCATTCCCGTGATCGTGTATCGCGTACGGCCGGAACCGCCCGATCTGCGCGACCCCGACGCCATGTACGAACTCGGCCAGAATTACAGGACCGACCAGGGGTTTTTCAAGGACTCCGAAATGGCACGATACTGGCTGGGCGAGGCGGCAGACAAGGGGCACGCCGGCGCACTGTTCGCCCTCGGCATGATCTACGGCAACGGCGAAGATGTCGAAATCGACTACCACCGGGCCCGGCAATTCTTCGAGCGGGCCGCTGAGAAAGGACACCGAAACGCGATGATTGCTCTTGCCCAGATGTACGAACAGGGCCTGGGCGTACAACCGGACCACCGCCAGGCCGAACACTGGCGCAACAGGGCCGCGCAACAGCCGTAAGCCGCACGATGACCCGGCCGGTGGATACGGTGGGAGCAGGCGCGGACACCTTGCCCTTTGCCCGTGCCCTGACCTCGCGCGGGGGTCTGCTTCGGTCTCTCGACGGCGGGCAAGTGGGGGATTGCAATCCATTTATGAGTTTTTTCTTAAAGTTTGGGTCGGGACATGACGAAGTAGCAAGAAGTGGTTCTGGAGCTTACAGGGATGAAAGGGCAAGGAGAGCACCATCATGGATAAGGGGCTCAACCCGACTCGGGCGGACGAGATGTGGGCATGGCGGAGCGGTGCGACCGAGCGGGTGGTGGTGCTGTCTGCTCTGTCGAGCGATAAGACGGCTGCGGCGGCACGGGAGCTGGCCGCCGAGTTGGCCGGTTCGGACGATGCGGTTTTGGTCACCCGGGCCGGTTCCGCCAAGCCGCTCTTCTGTTATGTACCACCGGACTATTCCGACGACGGCGGCGGCCCTGACGTGATCCTGCTGCTGGTCGATGTCGACAGGGGACCGTCGGCCCGGCTCTTGTTGGCCACGGCGCCTCGGCTGGTGATCCTCGCCGACAACGAGCAGCCCGACGCGGCCAGGCCGCTGCTCGAACGGGCGGCCGAGAGCCCGCCGTCCACCCCCGTGGAACTGGTGGTCGTGGCCGGCGACACCAGCGCGGCCGACGCCACCGGCGCCCGGCTGGTCGAGCGGTCCGGCGCCTGCATTGCCGGCCGGGCCAGTTGGCGGCACATGCCCACGGAGAGGGTCTTGCAGATACTGAGCGAAGAGGAGATGCCTGCGATGAGAATTCGACCGGCGCCTCAATCAGACACCCGGCTCCGGGCCAACGACTGGGAGGAGAGTTTCCGACGAGCCGAGAAACTCCTGAACGAGGCCGAGGACGACCTGAAGCGGCGGCTTGCCCGGACCGGCCCCCAAGGTTGACCACGCACTCCGTCCCCGGTAACATATCTCCTAATGCTCGCACTGTCCACAGCATGGCACCCGCGCCGATATTCCCTGGGTAAAGTCTTCAAGAAGGCGAAAAAGATCGGATTCCGGGAGTTTGAACTCGGCGTCTCGGCCCAGCCCATCGACCCCGACGACGCGGTCGACGCGGTGCGTCGCGACGAGATTAAGATCACCAGCATCCACGCCGTGTGCAGCCGGCGGGGGATTCCTCGCGTAAACAAGCGGGGCGACTGGATCGCCGACCTGGACGCCGGACGCCGCCGGGCCGGAATCGACATCGTCAGGGAGACGCTCGACATCGCCCGGGAGGCGGGCGCACGGGCCGTCGTCCTGCACGGCGGTGTCGTTCCCGTCCCCGACCATAGCAAACGCCAGTTCCGGTTGTACAAGATGATCGAGGAGGGAGCGCCGGAGGAGGAACGGGAGCGATTACGATCCGCCCTGCTGAGCGATCGGAGCCGCGCCGCGCCCGCCTGCCTCGATGCCCTGGCGGCCAGCTTGGAGGAACTGTGTGCCCACGCACCGGATATTGTCCTGGCTCTGGAGAACCGCTATTACGCCGCCGAATTGCCGCTCGACCGGGAGTTCGACGAACTGTTCGACCGGGTGGACGCGCCGAACCTCCGCTACTGGCACGACGTGGGCCACGCCCACATCCTGGAGCGAATCGGCCTGATCGACCACCTTGCCCTGCTCCACCGGCAGAGCGACCGGCTGATGGGAGTCCACCTGCACGACATCCGGGGCTTCGACGACCACCGCCCGCCGGGGACCGGCGACTTCGACTTCGCGGCTCTCAAGGGGTATCTGCGGCCCGACGTGCTGCAAGTGCTCGAGATGGGGGCCGACCTCTCGGCCCGGTCGATCCGCCGGGGAGCCCAACATCTTGCGACCGCCTATGGGATCACCTGATCGCCGCTCCCCGCCCCCGCTGATCCTTGCCTCCGGCTCGCCGCGCCGACGCCGACTGCTCACCGAAATGGGCTACCAGTTCGGAGTGATCGTGCCCGGGGTGGACGAGACGCTTCTCCCGGACGCCGAGGCGGCGGACGAGGCCGAACGGATCGCCGTCGCAAAGGCCCGGGAAGTCGCCCGCCGGGCTCCGCCTGCGGTCATACTCGCCGCCGACACCCTGTGCGCCCTCGACGGCGAGGTCATCGGCAAGCCGGCCGACCGCGAGGATGCCCGGTGCATCCTTCGGCGGCTCAGCGGCACCCGTCACCACGTGATCACCGGGCTGTGCGTCCTCGACCCGCGGACCGGGCGGGCGGTCTCCGAGAGTGTCGCCACCGCCGTGGTGATGAAACCAATGACTGACGCCCAGATTCGTGATTACGTCGACAGCGGCGAGTCCGATGGCAAGGCAGGCGCATACGCCATCCAGGAGACCGGCGACCGTTACGTCGAGCGGATCGAGGGCAGTTTCGACAATGTGGTGGGCCTGCCCACCGAACGCCTGGCGGTCCTCCTCCGCGAGTTCGGAATTGTCCCGGGGAAACCGGGACGCTGACCGAGCCGATGCAAGACCGTGGAGGGAGATCGGTCGACTTGCAATTTCTAGCGATTTTATGCTTGCGTCTTCGGTTCGCGCGGGATAGACTGGTCACAGGTATTCATATCTTCAGGAGGGCGATACGATGAACAAGACTCGCGTAGTGCTTCTGGCTCTGTTTTCCATCGCGATGCTCGTCTGTGTCGGTTGCAGAACACCCCATCTCCGGGATCGGCTCGACGACAGTGCCCGGATTTTCCGGCTGAACGTGGGGGCAGGCCCCGGTTTCCTGGTCAACGCCCACGTCTCGCGGGCCGTCGCGCTCGGTTTCGGCGCCTACGAGTCGCGCCGATTCGGTTTCCGAAACGGGCACGGTTGGGTGTGGGACGAGCGCCGCTACGACGCCAACCTCCTGGTCCCCATCTGGGGCTGGGAAGACGTGGAGTCGACATACCGGGGGAGCATGCCGGTCTCACATCTCTACGGTGACGAGAAGGACCCGACCGAGTCGGGCAAGGAATACAGGTGGCCCGGCCACCCGGCAGCCACCCTGAACAACCCGAACCGGGGCTGGGGCGAAATCTCACTCAACGTCCACCTCATCTGGTTGGGAGTTGACGCAGGAGTCGACTTCGGCCAATTCCTCGACTACATCGTCGGCTGGTTCGGCGTGGACCTGATGGGCGACGACAGCCGGACCGGGGCCGATGCTGTGCCGCATGACCGCAGGCAGCGCCGACCGCCCGGCCGCACTCGCGGCACTTTGGGGCCATAACAGACCGGTTCGCTGATACAGGGGCGAGGGGCTTTTGACCGGTGACCGGAGACGTGCATGCCTCACCATCGGATTCCACATGGCATAGACGGGAGCGAAGAGATGAAAAACAGAAGACCGCAGGGACAGACCAGAGCAAACCGAGGCGCCGTATGCATTGGGGTAATCATCCTCCTGACGTTGATGGGCGGGGGCTGTGCCCACCCTGCCCTGCGTACACCGGGCCGAGCCGAACGAGTGGCCCGTGTGACCGCCGCCCGGGACGGTGAGGACATTCGCATCGAGTTCGCGGTGTCGGGGCCGACGGATGTCGCGGTGTCCGTACACGACGAATCGGGCGCGGTCGTCCGTCATCTGGCCGCCGGCCAGTTGGGCGGCGACAGCGTCCCGGCTCCGTTTGTCGCCAATTCGCTTCAGCAGACCGTCCTCTGGGACCAGCGCGACGATGCGGGGCATCTGCTGCCCGACGGTACCTACAGAGTGGAGGTGCGAACGGGCCTGACGCCGGAGCGGGACCGGGCATTCGGGTTCGAGCCGAAGCGGTTGGGAATGGTCCACGGCCTGGCGGTCGGACCGGACGGCGACCTGTACGTGATGGGCCAGGCGGGCCGATACGACTGGACCATCGGGATGTTTCGCGTGTTCTCGCCCGACGGCGAATACAAACGGACGATCCTGCCCCGGCCCGCCGACATCCCGTTCGACCGGGCGGCTCCGCTGGGCGAGGTGAAGCTGGCCGACGGCGAGCGATTTCCCGGACCGCTCCTGCCTCACTATGGAGGACGCCGCTTTCAGACGCCGCTGGTCACCCCGGAGGGCGACCTGGTCTTCTCCAACGCCGTAACCCGTCCGGGCCACGCCGAGGGCAAGCGGTTCAGCAGCTTCCAGTATTGGCGCCAGCGGCTGCCCCGCCGCCTGCTGCGGCTGGCGCCCGACGGGGGCGCCCCGGAGGCCGGTTATTTCGGGCCGGTGTTCAGCAGCGAATTCGAGGATGCCACTTTACACCTGGCGATGGGGCCGGACGGCCGTGTTTACATCTCGGGCGCACTGAATACCGTGTTTCGGGTCGATTGGGACGAGAACGGCGTGCCCCTGCCGTTCGTCGGCTCGCCATTCCACCCCAGAGAGCGCCACCTCAATGACCCGCAGGCCATCGCTTTCGATGGCGAAGGACGGCTCTATATCGCGGACCACGGGAATGATCGCATCAGCGTGCACGACCGAAGCGGGCACCGCATCGGTACAATCCCCGTGGAGCAGCCGAGATTTATCGCCGTACATCATGTCACCGGCGCCGTCTATGTCACCAGCGGCGACCAGCATCCCCGGCTTCTCAAGTATGACGGGCTCGACGCGACCGAGCCGACCGCCGACTATGAGTTGGACAGCCGGTGGCCAGTCCTCGCCCTGGATTCGAGCCGCGAGCAGGCCGTCATTTACGTGGCGAACGTCCGGATACCGGACGCCGGGCGGGTCCTGGTCAAGCTGGCCGACGAGGGCGACCGGTTCGTCCTGCGACAGGTCCTCTCGGACGGCGAGTCGCCGATCAACCCGATGCTTCACGGGATCGACCGCCGGCGCGAAAAGATATATGCAAGGAGGGACCTGTTCGAAAGCCCCATGCGGATGTGCGGGCGGACCGGCAAGATGGAGGTTTTCGATATCACCGACCTGGTGGACCCGAAGGCGAACCGTGTGTACGGGTTTACCGCGGGGGCAGACGGCGGGGTGAATGTACACATCGACAGGGGAGTGGGTCGGGTGGACCGCTTCCTGAGACCACAGCCGTTCGCAGCGACTGGGGCACACATCGCCCGCGGCATCGATGGCAGAACGCTGCGAAGCTTTATGGGGCGGGGGGTGACGACCACGCCCGACGGCGATGTCTACTTCATTCATCGCAAGCACGGCGAGACGTCGCACTTCGTGACAGCTCTGAACTCCGACGGTTCGGTCAAGAAGGGCGGCTTCATCGTAGTCGAGACAGAAAGCCCGGCCGGAATCCGGGTGGACCGCGACGGGCACGTGTATCTGATGGCCCACCTCAAACCGGTCGGGGCGCCCGTCCCAGACGCTCTGCGCGACCATCCTCGCGGCGGAGACGACCGGTTTGCCCGCAACTATGGCAGCGTCATCAAGTTCAACCCGGAGGGCGGCCGGGTGCGGCAGGTCGGCTCCGGGGTCCCGGAGGAACGCGAACTCGAGCCGGGCCAGATACAGTTTACCACAGCCCACGGCAAGGGCGACTTCGTGGCGGAGGGCGTCGAATGGAGCTACTTCGGGGTGTCCTGCATCCGACCGATGATCGATAAATCCGCATACGGGTGCATCTGCTGGGCCGCCCGGCTCGATCTCGACGAGTACGGCCGGGTATTCGCGCCGGACCAGCTTCGCCATCGCGTCGTCGTTCTGGACAGTGCCGGCAACAAGATCGGCACCATCGGGCGATACGGCAACGTCGATGACGACGGTCCGGGGATCGCGCTCGGCGATCCGTACAGTGTGGCGGCCTCGGACGAAGCGTTATATGTCGGAGATACGATCAACCAGCAGGTCGTGCGAGCCGCGCTGAACTACAATGACACAAGAAACGTCGAGGTGACGGTCGATCGGGCATTTGCCCGGGTCACCCCGGAGGACGAGGCACTGGAGGCGGCCCTGGCCGAGGCCCGCGAGCTCGTCGAATCGCTCAGCCCATCGCTCGTCGAAACAATGGATTGGGACGCGATTCGTCGACAGGCGGACATCCGCCGACCAGAGCCGACCCGGACGGACGATGTCATGGCAGTGATCGCTTCGAAGGCGCCCGCACACGCGGAGACCTGGCCCGCGGACGAGCGGCGGGCACTTCTCGAACGCTATCTCGAGAAAGGGCCGGACGACCAGCGCCTGGCCGCGATATGGGGATTGTGGGACGGCGTACTGGGCGAACCGGGCGGTGAGTGGCTCCGGCGGGCACTCGATTCAGAGAACCAACTGGTCCGGGTCAGCGCCGCATATGTCCTTTTGGCGAATGGCGACCACACCGGGCTGCACGAACTCTTCCATGGCGTTCTGTCCTACGATACGCGCGTGTACGACATATCGGGCACCGCGTTGATGCGCCGCTCCTTCCGGACTGACCCTTCCCACCCGAAATCCGGGATCATCGAGCCGGACTTCCGGCGGGTGAATACGTTCCCCATCGAGGAACAGCAGGTGGAGGCGTTGTCCCGCATCCTTCGCGAGACACAAGACACCCGCAGCGACCACTGGTATCTCCGTATGGCGGCCACCCGACTGCTCGGCCTGAGCGGCCGAGAGGACGCCGGGCCGCCGCTTCTGGAATCATTGCAGGTCGAGGCGGGGAACGGCCTGAACCGCACCATCGGGGCGCTGGGCGCCCTGCGATACAAGCCGGCGGCCGAGGAGATTCTGTTCTTCCTGAAGCGGGGGCGGGAGCCGCGCTTCAGGGGCGGACGCGGCGACCGGGCCGAAGAGTATGCCGCGACCGCACTGGCACGGATCGCAGAGCCGACGTCTGTCCCCTACATCATCGCCACTCTCGACAGTGACAAGCCCAACGCGGGTGAACAGGCGCTGCGATGCCTCACCCTGCTGTTTGACCCGGAGGCGCCGAGCAATCAGCGGGCGGTGCCCGAAGACGGCGAGCTCCGTCGAGAGACCGTGGATGACCTCCCGGACGGCGCGACGTTACGCCGGAAATGGGAGGCGTACTGGGAGCAGGTCGGGGATTCTTATGTCGAGGGGGAGCGCCGACTGGGCCAGTGAACCGATAGCCGGCCGGTCGAGAATCAGCAGGTCAGGTGCAGGGCGGCGATGACCGTCGACTCGCCCGCGAGCTCGTTGTAGAGGTCACAGGCCTCCGCCGTTGGGGCCGGTCGGGGCTCGATGCCCCGTGCCCGCAGCTCTCGCCGGACATCTTCGGGCACCGCCATCAGGCCGTTCGCACCGGTCCCGATGACCAGTACGTCCGGCCCGATGTCGAGGATGTCCTCCAAGTCGGCCATGCAGAGGGAATGGCCTTCTTCTCGCCACCATTCGTCATCGACACGGTCGGGATAGACGATGACGTCGCCGGTGTAGTCCCGACCGTCGATGGTAATCCGCCCGAATCGGTAGTTCTCGATCATCGGTGCTCCCGTCAGTCAAACAGGGGGCGCTCCGTTCGGTTGACCTACCGCTCCGTCTCTCCGTCTGCCCGGCCCCGCTGGTCAGTCTTCCTGGCTTGCGGCCTCTCTCTGGAGCAGTTCCTTCCACCGCTGTTCGGTCCGCTGCTGGTGCCAGTCGATGACGCCCTCGGGGTCGTCCTTGAGGATGTGACGGAACCGGCCTTGCTCCTTGAACCAGTCGGCGACGGGGATCGGCTCTTTTGGCTTGTAGTTGATCTTCCACTTGCCGTTCTCGACCTCGAAGATCGGCCAGTACAAGCTGTCCACGGCGAGTCGGGCCAGCTTGATGGAGTCTTCCGGCTTGTACCGCCAGCCGCGATGGCAGGGCTGGAGGATGTTGATGAACGCCGGGCCTTCGACGGCGAGGGCCTTCTCGACCTTCCGCATGAAGTCCATGTGGTTGGATACCGTCGCCTGGGCAACGTAAGGGATGTTGTGGGCGACCATGCAGGCGGTCAGATCCTTGCGGTCCTGCTGTTTACCGGGCACAACCCGGCCGGCGGGGCTGGTATTGGTCGAGGCGCCACGGGGGGTGGCGCTGGACCGCTGGATGCCTGTGTTCATGTATGCGTTGTTGTCGTAGCAGATATAGAGCATGTCGTGGCCGCGCTCCATCGCCCCGGAGAGGGCTTGGAACCCGATGTCGTATGTCCCGCCGTCTCCACCGAATGCGATGAAGTTGATCTTCTTGTCCTCGGGGATGCGGCCGCGGCGTTTGAGCACCTGGTATGCGGCCTCCGCTCCGGCGATGGTGGACGCCGAGTTTTCGAAGGCGCAGTGGACGTAGGGCACATTCCAGGCGGTGTAGGGGTAGATGGTCGTGGACACCTCCATGCAGCCGGTCGCGAACCCGACGACGGTGTCGGGGCCGGACACGTGGAGTGCCTGCCGGAGGATCGCCGGTGCGGCGCATCCGGAGCAGGCGCGGTGGCCCGGGGCCAGCAGCTCGGGGTTGGCGGACATCTGTTTCAAGCTTGGCATCGTTGTCTCCTGTGTCGGTCCGTTAGGTCCTTATGACGTGTTATTCGCGCAGTCCGATGTAGCGGTACAGTTCGCCGGTCTGGCCGGTGTCCTTGATCTTCTCCAACTCGTGGAAGATGCTCTCGATCTCGGTGGCGTTGATGTCGCGCCCGCCGAGCCCGTACACGTAGTTGATCAGGTTGGGGCATCCGCCGTTGGCGAACGACCGGACCTCGTTGAACAGGGGGCCGCCCTTGAGACCGAACGAGACCGCTCGGTCCATCACGGCGACGGCGCCCATCCGGCTGATGACCTCGGCGATCTCGTCGCCCGGGAACGGACGGAAAACGCGGAGTTTGAGCACGCCGGCCTTGATGCCCTTGTCGCGGGCCTGGTCGGCGGCCGCCTTGGCGGTGCCGCAGGTCGAGCCCAGGGCGACAATGGCGACATCGGCGTCGTCCAGCCGGTACTCCTCGAAGAACCCGTAGCCGCGGCCGGTCAGCTCGCCGAACTCCTTGCCCACGTCGAGGATGACCTGCCGGGCGTTCTCCATCGCCTCGACCTCTTGCCGCTTGCACTCGAAGTAGTAGTCGGTCAGGTGGAGCGGGCCGATCGAGATGGGGCTTTGCGTGTCGAGCAGCGAGAACGCGGGGTCGTATTCGCCCACGAACCCCTGGACTGCCTCACGGCCGATCACCTCGACTGACTCCATCGTGTGGCTGAGGATGAAGCCGTCGAGACAGGACATCACCGGCAGGAGGACGTCCTTGTGCTCGCCGATGCGGAACGCCTGGATGGTGTTGTCATAGACTTCCTGGGCGTTCTCGGAATAGATTTGAATCCAGCCGGTATCGCGGCAGCCCATCGCGTCGCTGTGGTCGCAGTGGATGTTGATGGGGCCGCTGAGCGCCCGGTTGACCACGGGCATGACCACGGGCAGCCGGGTCCCCGCGGTAATGTAGCAAATCTCGGCCATCAGCAGCAGGCCCTGCGACGAGGTGGCGGTGACCGTCCGCGCCCCGCTCGCCGCCGAGCCGAAACAGGCGCTCTGGGCGCTGTGCTCGGATTCGACCGGGACCAGCTCGGTGTCTACCTCGCCGTCGTTGACGTACGACGAAAACTGGTGCATCAATTCGGTTTGGGGGGTGATAGGAAACACGGCGGCGACGTCGGGATTGACGTCTTTCAGCGCCTCGGCACCGGCGTCGTTCCCCGTTAGTCCGACAAGTTCTGCCATGACAGCTCTCCTGTAAAAGGCATCTGGTTTATCTATCGCGGCACGCCCGCAGGCCCCGGCAGGGGGCGGATGAATCGGACGGGGACGTGCCGTTCATCGCGTTCATCGGCTCAGGCCGACGCCTCGTCTTCGCTCTCGCTGTCCAGCTTCATCTCGATGGCGTTGCACTTGGGCGGGCATTCGGCGGCGCATATGCCGCAGCCCTTGCAGTGCTCGAGGTCGAAGCCGACCATCTTGCCGTCCTCGACCTTGATCGCCGAGTCGGGGCAGAGAATCCAGCAGCGGAGGCAGTGGATGCACCGCTCCTCGACGTGGACGGGCCGATAGGTCCGCCAACTCCCGGTCTCGTATTCTTTGCTGTTGCCGCCGTCGACGACCATCCCGCCGATCGGCATCTCTTTCCAGTTCAAAAGTTTGTTGCTCATTCGGCTTTTACCTCCTCGTAGGCACGCTCGATGGCTCTGATGTTCCCCTGGACGACTCGCTCGCCGAATTTGTCCAGGAACTTCTTCTTCACGTTATTCTTCACCGACTCGAGTTGGATGCACTCGGTGGCCTTGATCAGGGCGCCGATCATCGGGGTATTGGGGATCGGGCGGCCGATCTCGTCGATCGCGATCTTCGTCGCAGGCACACACATCACCGTCCCCTTGGCAATGCCCAGCACCTTACGAATCTCGGCGGGGGCCGCCTCGGAGTTGATCACGAACACCGTGTCGTCGGTCGTCCCTTCGGTAATCATCGGCATCCCCAGCAAGGTGTCGTCGAGCACGACGACCACGTCTGGATGCTCGATGGGGCAGTGCAGCCGGATACCTTCCTCGCTGAGCCGGGTAAACCCGCGGATGGGCGCCCCCATCCGTTCCGGCCCGTACTCGGGGAAGCCCTGGCTGGACTTGCCCTCTTTCATGGCGACCTGGGCGACGAGCTGGGCCGCCGTTTTGGCCCCTTGCCCGCCGCGACCGTGCCACCGAATCTCGATCATCTCTTTCGTCTTCATGAAAAACTCCTGTAAAACCAATGGGAACAACAGTTCATCTGTCTTCCCCGCCGTCCGCTTGCCGGAGCCGGACCAGGTCGGCGGCGAGTGCCGCCATCGACGGGTACCGCTCCTGCGGGGTCTTTGCCAGTGCCCGAAGTATCACCCGATCGACCTCCGCCGGCAGCGACTCGTCGATCCGCGACGGCGGAACGGGGTCCGCCCGCAGATGGAGGTTCATCACCTCCCGTTTCGACTCGCCGGTGAACGGGCGGCGGCCGGTATATGCCTCGTAGAGGGTGACACCGAACGCATAGATGTCCGTCTGGGCGTTGAACCGGTTGTACCGGATCAGCTCCGGGGCCTGGTAGCTCGGGCGTCCGGTTCGCGTCTCCGTCGGCCTCAGGCGGTCCGATTGGTGGATGGCCACGCCGAAATCGATCAGCTTGACCGTCCCCTCCCGGTCGAACATCATGTTCCTCGGGCACACGTCACGGTGGATTATGCCTTTTTCATGGACATATTCAAGTCCACCCGCCGCAGCAATCAGAATTTCCAGTCGCCGGGCCAGTGTGCGCTCACATCGCGACCCCAGGCGGTCGGCCAGCGAGCCGCCCGGGAGGTACTCCATCACGATGAAATAGTTCCCCTTCTCCTTCCCCGCCTCGAACGTTTCCACGATGTTCGGATGCCGCAGTGTGCGCGCCCGTTCGCCCTCCCATGGCTTGCCCAGCTTCACCGAGAGCTTCTCGGCGATCCGGTTCCCGTGCTCGGTCAGAACCTTGACGGCGACCTTGTCCCCACCGGACCGACGGCCCAGATAGACCGTTGACATCGGTCCTTCGGCCACCGTTTGCACCAGTTTGCAGCTGGCGATCTTACGAAGCTCGCCCGGCCCGCTCCTGCGGGAACCGAAAAGTTTGTCCAAAAGCCCCAAAATCTGGCCCGATCATCGTAAAAAACGGGGAAAACGCTTCTCTTCACAATTATATGGACAGGCCGCCAAATCTCAACCGCACCCGACGCGCCCGCTCGCCGCCATAACCCGCCGCTGCCCCGATCAGGCCCAGGGTGGCCGCACATTGAACACAGTGATATTCTGTCCGGCGGGCTTTGGGTTATTCGGCCCGATGTTATAATAAAGAAGCAAATGGTGGCGGTCGTCGGCCACGACCGGCGGGCAGCTCCCTTTCTCGGACTCCGCTCATGCTCGTCGGCTTGTGGAGCGAGCCCCACCCCCGGAACGCCAGGTGTCACTCCCCCACCTCGTTCCTGGGGCTCTCCGACGACCGCCGTTTTTTGCCCGTGGACAAGAACAGGGTCCGCGGGACGACCACTTCCTGAGCGGGGACGCAGGCATGCCGGGACAGCAAGCCGAGCTTCGAGTCGGGACTTCAGGATATCAGTACGATCACTGGTCGGGCGTGTTCTACCCTGCCCATCTTCCGACGGACCGCTGGTTCGGGTTCTTCGCCGAGCGGTTCGATACGGTCGAGATCAACAATACGTTCTACCACCTGCCCTCCGAGCGCACGTTCGATGCCTGGCGGGCGCGGGCGCCGGACGGGTTCTGCTACACCCTCAAGTTCAGCCGATACGGCACACATCTGAAGCACCTGAAAGACCCGGCGGACACGATTGGCCGGTTCCTCGAGCGGGCCGAGCGGCTGGGTCCGCATCTGGGGCCGATCCTGGTGCAGCTTCGCCCCAACTGGCGGGTGAACGTCGAGCGTCTGGCCGGTTTTCTCGAGGCGGCGCCGGCACGGCATCGGTGGGCGGTCGAGTTTCGCGATCCGAGCTGGCTGTGCAGGCCGGTCTATGGCCTGCTCCGCCGGCACAACGCGGCTCTATGCGTCCACGACCTGATCCCGGACCATCCCCGGCTCGTCACCGCCGATTGGGTGTACCTGCGGTTCCACGGGGCGGGGGACGGCGGGCAGTACGGCCACCAGGCGCTTTCGGGTGCGGCCCGGCGGGTCGAGCGGCATCTGGCCGCGGGCCGCGACGTGTTCGCATATTTCAACAACGACGCCCACGGCTATGCGATCTCCAATGCCGCCGACCTGAGGCGGTACCTCGGCCGTTGTTGAATCGGGCGAATTTGGCTCAATTTTCGGCGGCAGTTGAATTGACTTGCCGGCGGGCACGTGCTATACTTCGCGAACTAGCGAGGGGCCGTAGCTCAACTTGGTTAGAGTACCAGACTGTCGATCTGGGGGTTGCGGGTTCGAGTCCCGTCGGCCTCGCCACAATCAGGCACAACCCGCCTGATCTTGCCGCCGCAGTACCGCCTCATCCCCGTTCGCTCGAGTCCGGCGTGATTTCCGGCGTCACATCCTCGTTCTTCTCGGCGGATTCCATCTCGGCATAGACCAGCCGCAGCGAGTCCACCGCGCTCTTGGGCGGGCAGACCGGCGAGGGATGCCCGGCCCGGGCGCACCGGACGAACTCGCGCAGCTCGATTTCGTAACCGGTGCCATCGGACAGTTCGACCGCTTCGCCTTCTTCATGATGGTACACCGCGATGTGGTCGCCCTGGCGAGTATTGTATGACACGGTGGCTTCCTCGAAGGTGATGTTCGCCCATGCCGAGAACCCGGATGTCTGATGGACCCATCCCCCCCAGGACCGAACCGGCATTTCGTTATAAATGTATAGCGTTTCGATTATGTCCGTCTGCGACGGGCGGTTGAATGATCGGACGCTGCGGAGGGTCGGGGGCGGGCCGAACGTGTGGAGGATGAAGTCGGCGTCGTGGATGTGGAGGTCGACGGGCATCCCGCCGCTCCTGGCGGGGTCGGTGAACCAGCCGCGCTCGCCCCAGCCGGGCAGCCCGCACGATCGGCTGAACTCGGCGGATACCACCGGCCCCCAGGTCTGGTTCCGGACCCATTCGCCCAGCTTCTGGTAGGCGGGAATGAACCGGACCACGTGCCCGACGACCAGCACCTTGCCCGACGCCTCGACCGCCCGGTACACCCGCTCGCCGCCTTCGACGGTCACCGCGATCGGCTTTTCGGTGAACACGTGCAGCCCGGCCTCGAGCGCGGCGGTGGCCATCGGGGGGTGCAGGTCGCTGGGGGTGGTCACGATCATGGCGTCGAGTTCGGCCTCGTCCAGCATCTGTTCGTACTGTTCGTAGCGGGGGACGTTGTCCAGCGAGGATTTGACCTGTTCGAGCGGGAGGTTGCCCGGCACGATGCGGGAAAGGTCGAACTTCGCCGGGTCGATGTCGCACAGCGCCGCGACCTCGAGTTCGTCGATTTTGAGTGCGTTAGCCAGATGGGATCGCCCCATCATTCCCAGTCCGCAGATTCCGATGCGCATGGTTCCGGTCCTTTCTGTTGCGAGTTGATGGGATTATACGGTCGGGTGGCGGGGGCTTGCAAGGGAATGCCGTGCGGCCGCGAGGGCCGCCTGCGTTCGGTTCAAAATCGTCGGCGGATCGACCGCTGTGGGGCCGATGTGCGGTTGTCCGGCTCGTGTGGCATGTCGGTTTTTCTGCTTTCGTTCCGCCCGCTCCTGTCAGGAGTTCCTGTTCCCGGCCTAATAAATTGTTTGAGATCACTTGGGACTCTTGGATGAATTTCCTTGACTGGCATCCCGCCCTGTCTATAATGGGGGAGCTTATTACAAAGAATTGCAAGCTGGTTTGTTCGTTCTGGGTTCCGGTTCTTTGTCTGCCGGTAATACTAACTCCTCCCTGTTTTTAGGTGGGTCTGTTGGCATGTTGACAGCACGCGTGGCTTGGGGCTTGGACATCGGGGAGAGCACGGTCAAGGCGGTGAAGATGCGCCGTACACGCATCGGCGCCGAGATTGTCGCGTTCGACGTGGTCGAGCGGAAGCCCCCGGCTGACGATACCGGCGATAAGGATTATCAGCTACGCGAGGCGGTGACCACGCTGGCTGCCCGCAACAATTTCGGCAAGACGCCGCTCGTCGTCTCCATCCCCGAGCCGGCCTTCAGCCGATTTATCCCGCTCCCGCCCGTGGACGAGAAGCGCATCCCCGAGGTGGTCCGGTACGAGGCGCGCCAGCAGATCCCGTTCCCCATCGATGAAGTCGTCTGGGATTATCAGCGGGTCCGTGAGGAGACGGCCCCGGGCGAGGAGACCGAGGTGGCGATCTTTTCGCTCCGGTCACAGTTCATCTATTCGCTGCTTGCCAACCTCCGCCTGTGCAAGCTCGAGCCCGCCGCCATACTCCCCGTCCCGCTCGCTCTATACAATTATCTGACGTTCGATCGGGACATCGCCCGGGGCACCATCATCATCGAC
>PUPC01000147.1 GCA_003553185.1 Planctomycetota bacterium
CCCGCCCGACGGTCATGTTGGCGATATTGACCCCATGCTCGGCGAGGATCGTGCTCACGTAGCTGATCACCCCCGGCTTGTCCTTGTTGGTGCAGACCAGGATGTAGCCGTCGGGCACCACATCCACGTGATATTCGTTGATCCGCACGATTCGAGGGTCCTTGACGCCGAAGAAGGCCCCGCCGATGGAGAGGAGTCCGGGCCCGTCGCCGACCTGGACGGTGAGCAGGTTGGCGAAATCTTTCGAGTGCGGGTTGGTCACCTCGGAGACGCGGACGCCCCGCTCGCGGGCGATGATCGGGGCGTTCACCTGGTTAATCGGGCCTTCCATCAGGATGGACAGGATGCCGGTGAGCAGCGACGCGGTCACAAATTCCAGCGGGTTCTCGGTGAACTCGCCGGAGTAAGTGACCCGAATCTCCTCGATCGGCTGGTCCCAAAGCTGGACGACGGCCCGGCCCAGTTTGGTGGCGAGTTCAGCGTAGGGCCGGACTTCGGCCATTGCCTCGGGGTCGATCATCGGGGCGTTCACCGCGTTGCGGGGCGGCTTGCCCTCGAGCACATCACACACCTGGGTCGCCACCTGTTCGGCCACGCTTTTCTGGGCCTCGCTCGTCAGTGCCCCGAGGTGCGGCGTGCAGACCACGTTGTCCAGCCCGATCAGGGGGTTGCCCTCCGGCGGCTCGCTGGAGTACACGTCGAGGGCGCAGCCGGCCACCTTGCCCGACCTCAGCCCCTCGAGCAGCGCCTCCTCGTCGATGATCCCGCCGCGAGCGCAGTTGATCAGGCGAACGCCGTCCTTCATCTCGGCGATCTCGTCGGAGCCGAGCAGCCCGCGAGTTTCGTCGGTGAGCGGGGTGTGGACGGTGATGTAGTCGGCAGTCCGGACCAGTTCGTCGAACTCGGTCATCTCGATGTCGAGGGTGCGGCCAGCGGCGCCGGCAATGAACGGATCGTACCCGACAACCTTCATGCCGAAACCGACGGCTCGTCTCGCCACGGCCCGGCCGATGCGGCCGACGCCGATGATCCCCAGCGTCTTGCCCCCGAGCTCGGTCCCCCGGAACTGCTTCCGTTCCCACTTCCCATCGGCCAGGGCCTTCTGTGCCTGCGGGATTTTGCGTGACAGGGCCAGAATCATGGCCATGGTCAGCTCGGCTGTCGAGATGGTGTTCCCCTCGGGGGTATTGATCACCATAACCCCCCGGCGGGTCGCCGCGTCCAGATCGATGTTATCGACGCCGACGCCGGCTCGACCGATCACAGACAGCTCTTCGCCGGCCTCGATCACCTCGGCGGTTACCTTCGTGCCGCTCCGCACGATGAGCGCCCGGGCATCGGCGATCGCATCCAGCAGCTCGCGGCCCGACAGGCCCGGGCTGTACACGATCTCGTGTCCGGAACCCTCCAAAATGTCCCGTCCGACATCAGACAGCGTATCGGTGATCAGTACTTTCATCTGGTTCTCTTCTCTCCCTGTCCAAAGGGTTTCTCTATCCGGCAACGGCAGCGTGTTAAGAGCGGGGGGCAATCCTCCGCTCGCGAGCAGCCGGGCTCCGCCGACCGAGGCAGGCCGCGGTTCCCGTTCCGGGCGGGATTATAGGCGTGCGTTCGGGGCCAGTCAATCGGAGGCGAGATCAGGTGGCCGGCTCCCGGAACCACAGGTCGTAGACGGCGACCAGCGCCAGCACGGCCAGTCCGACGCTCAGAAGCAGGGTAAAGAGGAGCAGGGGGTAGACCCATATGGGGTTCGCCCGGGCCAGCCACAGACAGATGGGACAGGCCGCCGCCATCCCGAACGTTCCGCTGATGAACAGGACTTTCGTCCGCTCGAACAACGAGGATTGCACGAACATCAGCCCCAGGCCCCCGAACGCCAACGCGATGAAGACCAGGTAGACCGCCGTGCCGCCGCCGAGCGCGGCCGGGGAGATCGGCTGTTGGACCTCGGCCAGAGCCGCCGTGCGGCGGTATTCTTCCTGCCGATCGGCGATGGTCTTCTCTTCGTCCGGCACGTCGGTCCGGACGTCCAGCTTGCTCCCTGCCAGCAGATCGAGGACCGCGTCGAGACCCTCGCGCGGGGCCCCCTCGCGTGCCCACTCCTTGAGCTTGTCCAGTTCCCCGGGCCGGGGCGGCGTCACGATCTCGTAGTCCTGGGGGTTCTCGGCCGCGAGGGCCAGCACGGGCTCGTCGGCCCCGGAGAGCCGGATGCGGATATCGCTAATGGAGATGGGGGAGAGACCGTCCGCCCCCTTACAGCCGTGATAGAGGGCGCCGAGACCGACCAGCCAAACTGCGCATACGAGGACGATGAACCCGGTGAGCAGCAGCTTGCTGCTTACGGACAACTCGTACAATCTCGTGCGTTGGTAAAGGATATCCTGTCCCTCCTTATGATGAACGGCAGGGTATCAGGGTGATGCTGAAAAGTCAATCCGCGGCACGGGGGAACTGCGAAGTCAGCCCTCGGGCATTATTGATTTCTACAGGCCGTCCATCAGGAACGCTTTTGCGATCTCCATCATGATCTCGAACGACATTTTGTCGCCCACGGTTTCGGAGACGCTGCGGATTTTTCCCCTGACCTTGTCGCTGCGGATCGCGCGGAGAAACGTCCGCCCTTCCTCGGTCAGGCCGTGGATGATGTGCGGGCCGTCCGGAGCGGCGGCCGGCTTGCCCGCGACCAGGCCCTTCCTCATCAGCAGATGCAAATGGCGGTTCGTATCTGATGCATCGTGCCCCTCGAGGCCTTGAATCTCGGACGCGGTCGAACGGTGCGCCGTTTGTGCGGCATGGGCGAGCAGTTCGTGGATGACGTGGAGATCGTGTTTCATGGGCCCTGTCCTTCCCGAGTTGCGGAACGCTTTCCTCCCGGCTTGTTTTGGTTGCCCGGATGCCCGCCCGGTATTCCTCGCCTGCGGTCAGGCGAAATGTCCTCGGACGACAACCGTCCGGGCATCAATATCAGCGATCCAGCTCCGGGTGTCAAGCGTCTTCTGCTGCACCATTTTCCTGCCGGCTCGCCGAACTCGGCGCCGACGTACAAGAAGACGACATAATCGCCGACACTCGCCGAGTCTGTCCGCTGAGTCCGGGGCGCTGTTCGAGGGTGAGTTGACAGGCGGCGGTTAGAAATACAGAATACGAACGCCCTGCACGGCGAACGGTCCCGGCGGGCGGCAAGTGTTCGGACAACGACCACGGCAAATGATCCATTCCGGACTGGTGTTATCGATATGGCCGACAATACAACGCAAGTGGACGACGCTCCGGTAGGTCGATTCGGGACCTTCGGGGCGGTCTTTACGCCGAGTCTGTTGACGATCCTCGGCGTGATTATGTTCCTGCGGCTGTCCACCGTGGTGGGCAATGCGGGGCTGTGGCACGCCCTGTTGGTCATCGGTGCGGCCAATATGATCACTCTGATCACCGGCCTCTCCATATCCTCCATCGCGACCAATATGCGGGTCCGGGGCGGGGGGGGCGTACTACCTGATCAGCCGCAGCATCGGCATCGAGTTCGGCGGCGTTATCGCCATCTTCTTTTATCTTGCCCAGACCGTGGCCGTGACGATGTATATCGTCGGGTTTACCGAGGCGCTCTATCCGCTGATCTCCGGCATCGGCCTTTCCTTTCGCACCATCGCCACGATCACCAACCTCCTCGTATTCGCCTGTGTCATCACCGGGGCCGGTTGGGCCATCCGCATTCAGTACGGTATTCTGGCCGTTCTTCTTCTGGCCATCGTCTCGTTTTTCGTGGGTGCCGCCCTCGATTTCTCGCCCGAGCTGCTCCGGGCGAATCTGGAGACGGGCTGGACCAGCGGCCACTCCTTCTTCACGATTTTTGCCCTGTTCTTCCCGGCCGTCACCGGCATCATGGCCGGGGTCAACATGTCCGGCGACCTGAAGGACCCCAGCCGGTCACTTCCGCTGGGCGTTCTGTCGGTCATCGGCGTCTCCGCCTTCATCTATATCGGCATCGCGATAATGCTCGCCGCCAGCATCTCTCGTGCCTCGCTGGTCGGCCCGGGCTTTGTGATGATGGAAAACGCCCTGTTCCCGTCGATGGTGTATGCCGGCGTGATCTGTGCCACCCTCTCCTCCGCTCTCGGCAGCATGATGGGTGCTCCCCGCATCCTGCAAGCGTTTGCCCGGGATGATATCTTTCGTGTGCTCAACTGGTTCGGACGCGGCAGCGGATGGGCCGGCGAGCCGCGCAATGCGATTATCCTCACCTTTGTCATTGCCCAGATCGGCGTCTTCGTCGGCGATCTCGACACGGTCGCCCCCGTAATCACCATGTTCTTCCTGTTGACCTATGGGACGGTGAACCTGTCCTGTTTCAACGAGATGCGGTCCCGGAACCCCAGTTTCCGCCCCGGATTCCGCCTGAAACACTGGGCGATCCCCCTGGTCGGCGCCCTCGGATGTCTTTCGGTAATGCTTCTGGTCAGCGCATTATGGGCCACGGTCGCACTCGTGGTGAGCGGCCTGGTCTATTATCTGATACAACGGGCCGACGTCGCGGTCGAATGGGGCGATGTACAGAGCGGGCTCGCCTACCAGCGGGCGCGAAACTCGCTCCTGCGGCTGGAGCACGAGGTCTATCATCCGAAGAACTGGCGGCCGTCCATCATCGCACTCAGCGGCGGGGCCTACAACCGGCTCCACCTGGCGGACTATGCCTGTTGGTTCACCGCCGACAGCGGGATCGTGTCCATCGGGCAGGTGATGCTGGGGCGGCTCGAGGACCTCTACGAGGAACGCCTGAACGCCGAGGACGCCCTGCGCAAGTTTATTCTCGACGAGAACATATCGGCGTTCCCGGTGGTCGTCGTCGAGGAAGACCTGCACACCGCAGCCAAAGCCCTGGTGCAATGCCACGGGATCAGCGGCCTCCGGCCCAACACCGTGCTGCTCGGCTGGAGCCAGGACCCGGCGAGAACCGATATGTACACCGGCATGCTCCAGCTCGTCAAGAGAATGAGACGGAGTCTGATCATCGTTGACTGCGAGCAGAAGCAACAGAAGACCCGGGTGCCCGACGGGGCCATCAACCTCTGGTGGGATGATAGCGAGAACGACGCGCTGATGGTCCTGCTTGCTTATCTGCTCAAGAAAGCCCCCGAATGGCATCAACACCCCCTCCGCATCATTCGTCCGGTCGGGCTTGGCACCGATGTGACCAGAATCGAGGAAGAGATGGACAAGATGCTGGCCGAGGCCCGCATCCAGTCGGAACTCGCCATTGTCCCTGCGGAGAATCCGAGAGAAGCGGTGCGAGAGGCGATGGGCCAGTCCGCCGTCCTGTTCGCCGGATTCGACCCGGAGGCATCTGATTTCGCCGATCTCCAGCGGGTCGTCGATCTGCCGGGCGATGTGATCCTCGTCTACAGCGCGGGCGACGCCTCCCTCGAGGCCTGACAGGCCGACGGCCCGCGTCGCGCGTCCTCACGCCTTCCCGATGAGCTTCTTCTTCTGCTCGCGATAGTACCGGTAGTTGTCCAGGGGGACATCCGGCGGGCAGCGATGATCGACGTGCGGGATCAGGCCGCCCTCATCGAGCAGCGGGCGGAGCCGCTCGAGCTCGGCGTCGATGGCCGCCCGGTCCTTTGCCAGCTCGCGCTTGTTGACCGCGCCGAGGAACCGCATCTCTTTGCCGTGCTCGCGGCGCAGTTGATATGGGTCGGTCCCGGCGGCGATCTCGACGGGGAACATGATGTTGACCCCGCCCTCGAGGAACAGGCCCGCGAGCTGCTCGATGTTCCCGTCGCAGTCGACCCAGTGGAGCTCGCAGCCGAACTCGTCGCGCAGGAACGAGGTGACTTTCCGGTAGTTGGGCAGTTCGAACTCGCGGAACATGTCGGGCGAGATGAGCGGGCCGCCCCGGTAGCACATGTCCTCCCACCAGGTGCCCGCGTCGATGGTCAGACCGGGGATGGCCAGTCGGTCGGCGGTCCTGCGGACGAGCTCGATGACGTAGTCGGCCATCCACTCGAACATCTCGTGCACGAGGTCGGGGTCGTCGTAGAAGATCATCGAGGCGTTCTCCACGCCCATCCAGTTGCGGAGCCAGCCGTAGAACCCGCCGCATGAACAGGTGGCGATCCCGTCGCGCTCGGCATACCGTTCGCGCAGGCCGGGCAGGTCCTCGTCGCTCGGGTAGCGTTCCGGGTCGGCGGGGTCGTGCCTCTCCTTCATCCGCTCGAAGTCGTCCCGGTTCTTCACGGGGAACTCGATGAACCGGGGAACCGTCGAGTGGCCGTCGAGGGGGACCTCGGCGATCACCCCGTCAGGCCCCCGCTCGATCCGGTGCTCGCCGGTCTCCTCCAGCACCTCGGGCTCGAACTTCGGTCGCATCGCCCGGTTGAACGGCATCGACCAGTTGTTCGGGCGGTCCACGTCGAAGTATTCGTAGGCGCTCGCCTCGTCGGTCACCCAGTCGGGGAGTCCCTGCTCGTGCCACACCGCGTAGTTCTCGTTCCAGTAGCCGAACTCCATGTCCGGCACGCGGTCGACCGGTCTGTAATGGTAAGTATTAAGAAATCGTTCTCGGAAGGTCATGTCCGACATCGTTTCACCTTATTTTTCGCGGTCTGAGGTTGCGGGAGAAGGTTCCTTTTCCCCGTTCCGTTTCGGTGGTCTTTCGGGGCTTTCTATCGCAGCGGGGGCGAACTGTCAAGGCGTGGTGCCGGCCCGCCCTGAAATGCCGAGCAGGGATGCGATGCCGGCGCCGAGAACTGCGTCGGTCTCCTGTGGTTCGGGCGGTTCGAAAGATTTTCCAAGAAGAATGGTGGGAATTGCGGCTAAACCCCAACCGCTCCAGAACGATACTGATGAAGCACGTCACGAACCGAGGGCCTTGTGGAATTGAATCACAGGAGAGGACTTTGATGAATCGAATACTCGGCCCGGTCTCCCTGGATTCGAAATTGCGGTTCATTCTGCTGGCTTTCTCGGTGATTCCACTGGTCTTGCTCGGCTGGTTCATCTCGTATCAGGTCGATGAGACCCGGCGAACAGCGGTTATTCGGATGCAGAAGGCCGAGCAGCGGAGCGTCGAGGAAATCCGCAATCTGGGCAGTCGATCAGCCCGATATAAGGCGGAAGAAATTGCGACCTTGCTCGGGGCGGCTCTTGCAGACAGGACAGATGACGAACTGGCGGACTCGGGGGAGCTTGAAACGTTGCGGGAGGTGTTGGGGCAGAAGTGGACTCTCGGCCACGTCGAAGCGATCGATCTACTTTACCACGACAAGCAGATTCGGTTGGTGGGCCCCGACCCGCATCCGTCTGACGGCTCGGCGGACGAACCCGCCGCTGATCGGCCCCAGCGCCGTCGATACACCCATGTAGCCGGGATTCCCGGGCGAGACGTGCGGGTGATGGCAACCGTCGAGGACATAGGTATCGACAGGACGCTGGACCGTGTGGCCCGTGACATACAGGGCGTAGGTGCGGACACCGGAGAGGCGATGAACGATGTGATGGACAATCTGCGCCTGATGCTGGTCCTCGGAGTCGCCGGCCTGGCGATCGGGGCGACGTTGGCCGGGGGGGAGATCGCCCGAACGATCACCCGACCGATCAAACGGTTGACCGCCGCCGCCCATAAAATCAGACAGGGAGAACGCGACGTGGAACTCGAGGTGCGCGGCGGATACGAGATCCAGCTCCTCGCCGACGCGTTCAAACGGGCGACGGGCGAACTCCGCGATTATGCCGCGTCGCTGGAACGGAAGAACGCCGAGCTGGATACGGCCCGGCGGATCGAGGAAGAGGCCCGGCGCGACCTGCAGGCCGCACAGGACGAAATGATCCGGATGGAGAAGATGTCCTCCCTGGGCCGTCTGATCGCAGGAGTCGCCCACGAGATCAACACTCCCACCGGCGCAATCTATAACGTGACCAGCGAGGCGGCGGAGATACTGGAGGGCCTGTGCGACGGTCTGCACCGGCTGCGCGGAATGAACCCGGATGAACTGTCGAGGTTCAGAAGCTTCCTGAAGACGGCCGTCGCCCACCGACTGACCTCCGAACGGGTGACCCGAGGGATGAAGCGGAAGCTGATGCATCGACTGGAAGAGGAAGGCGTCGGGCAGCCCCGAAAGTACGTTGAATTGCTGGCCAGATGCCACCTCACCGAATGGCCGGATCATATCGAGATGTGCCGACTGCTTGAGAAACACGGAGTCGAGGACGTGTTTTCCGCACTGGTCGAAATCCATGCGGGTATGACGATCAGCAGAACCAGCGCCGAACGTATCTCCAAGATTGTCAGGGCATTACGGTTCTATTCGCACGGCGGGCAGCAAACACCGATGCCGGTGAACGTGAATCAGTCGATCTACGATGCCCTGGTCATCGCTCACAACCGGCTCAAGCAGAACGCCGAAGTCGAGTTGCAGTTGGAAGACGGCCTGCCCGAGGTGAACTGCACCGATGGCCTGACCCAGGTATGGGTGAACCTGCTCACCAATGCCTGCGATGCCATCGAGGATGCGGGCAGAGGGCTGGGGAGAGTACGAATCAGGACGTTCAGCTCGAACGGGGACATCCACGCGGTGATCGAAGACAACGGTGCGCCTGTATCGGAAGAGGTCGCCCAGCGGATGTTTGACCCGTTTTTCTCGACCAAGCCGCCGGGCATGGGGACCGGCCTGGGCCTCGCCCTCGTGATGAGTACGATCAGCAGGAACGGCGGCAAGGTCCGTTTTCATCCGAATGAAGAGGAAGAGACCAAACAACTGGAAGTCATACTACCGAAAGGAAGCGCAAACAACGATGATGGAACAAAGTGATAGCAGGTACTGGATCGGTTGCGTCGACGACGATCGATTGTTTCTGGAGTCGGCTGGACGGCTTATCGAACGGGCCGTCCGAGATCGTACCAGCGAGATGCCGTTTGAAATCGAACTGGCATCCGGAGCCGACGAGTTCATGGAACTGCTCGATGAGATGAACGCCGAACGAGCCGAGCTCGCCCTGCTGGTTACCGACCAGGTGATGCCGGGATGCTCGGGGCTGGAACTCATCGAGAAAGTGCGGCCGGAGAATCCGTTCACCTCCTGCATACTCCTCACCGGATATGCGGGCCTGGAGTCGGCCAGATACGCGATCAACGGCCATCTGCTCGACCAGTACGTGTGCAAACCGGTGGAAGACGTACAGCAGTTCTCGGACATCGTCGCCGGAGAGGTCGAGCGGTTTCACCTGCGCCGGACAGAAGCCCTTCAGGCCGACGAAATCCGGCAGAAGGCCGATCAACTTCGGGAAGCGAACGAGCGGCTCGAACGGATGAAGGACGTCGCCGAGCAGGTCGCATATTTCTCGCGGGAACTAAGGACCCTGGACATCGACGAGGTGCTGAACCTGATCCGCGACAACGTTCCTCCTCTGTTCGGAGCGAGGTCCGCCTTCCTCTTTGTGCCCGACCGGCAGAACAAGCTGGCACTCTGGCGCGAGCGGCGATTCAACTGTCGGGCCCCGGTCCCTCCGACCCTGGACATAAACAAAGTGATGCGCCAGGCGCTGACGAGCCGCAAGTCGGCGGTCGCCATCCGCAGGGAGAGTTGCCTGGGAGCCGTCCAGGACATACAGGTGCTCGAGGAAGCGTCATCCGACGGACTCGCCTGCGTGGTGATTGTGTTCGAGCTGTCGAAAGAGATCCCGGACGAAAACAGCTCTCAACTCCCCGCACTGCTCTGCCTGTGCGGCATTGAAGACACGCAGAACAACTCCAGGGAGGTCCTCGAGTACAAGGCGTTGATCGTCAACGACATCCTGAGGGCAAACATCGCCAACGCACTCGCACACGCCGAGACCCGGCGGCTGGCCAACGAAGATTCGCTGACCGGGGCGAAAACGCGAAGGGCGTTCGAGAAACTGCTCGATGCCGAATGGGAACGATACGAACGATATCAGTCCGAATTCTGTGTCGCTTTGATGGATGTGGACGGGCTCAAGCATATCAACGATACATTCGGCCACGCCGCCGGGGACGAACTCATACAGAAGATGGCCGCGACCATTAACCGATACAGCCGCCGCAGCGACACGGTCGGGCGATACGGCGGCGATGAATTCTGCCTCCTGATGCCCGAGATAGACAAGGACGGTGCGGAGAAAGTGATTGCCCGCCTGCAGAACGAGTTGAAAGAAGTCCGGTACCGATTGATTGCTGATGGCCAGCCGACGATCAGCGTTGGAGTCGCCTCCTCGAGAGAAAAAGAGTCGCCCCATGCGATGCTGATGGCGGCCGACGCCGCACTGTATCAGCAGAAAAAAGCCGGGCGCCGGGCTTCCAAGCGTGTTTAAAGGAGGGATTCCCACCGTCGGAACCCGGGCTCGCGGCCGCCAGCCATCGCGGTACCCGGTCGTCTTTTATGACCCAGGTGAGGGATTGGGCGGTGTGCAGGAGAAGACGAAGCTAATGTTGTTCACGATGCGTCCGACAATTTCTTTGGACAGCAGGTGCCGCCGCGGGCCGGCATGCCGCATTGTACGGCTCCGGTCGCATCGGTGTCGTCGCAGAAACAGAACGGTTCGTTGTGCCCCGCGTTCCGGCGGACGGGCGATGGTCGGAGATGTACCATGGCAATGACGAAGAATCAGCAGAAGAAGATCGTAATGATCGTGCTCGGCATTGTCGCCGTGGTGCTGTGCGTCGTCCAGTTGCGTCCGGTCTTCACCGGGTACAGCCCTGTGGCCGATTCGTCCAGCCCTGCCGCCAAGGCCGCCCCATCTGCCGAACAAGAAACAAAAACCACACAAGCTCCGGCATCGCGCCGGCAAAGTCCCTCGTCGGCAAGGCGGGAGGAGGCCGATACTGACCGCTCCCCTCCATCGGGGGAGGAACGGCGTTTACCGGAGATCACCGACCTGCCGTTGGATGCGATCTCCATCGACCTCAGCCGGATCGAGCGGCGAATCTACCATTACGAGACCGCCGGGCTTCGAAGCCCGTTCGCCCCCGCCGAATTCGAAGAGGCGCAAAGAAGCAGCCGCCTGAAGAAAATGGACCTGACCCTCCAGGGAATCGTGAAGACCTCCCACGGGGTGCTCGCCATCATCGACAACCGGGTGTTTGCAGAAGGTGAGAATGTGGCCGAGGGAGTCCTGGTCAAGCATATCGGCGCGAACTCGGTGGTCCTTACCGATGGGCAGGATGAAGTCCGCCTGGCGCTCGATCAACGCCTGCTGAGAGGGGGTGGGCGATAGGATGAGGAAGCTTGTGGTCCTCTTCTGGATGCTCCTTGCTCTGGCCTCCGGCGGCCTGGTGTTCGCCGACGATGCACCGGATGAGATCGATATCAAGGACAACGCCACCGAGGGAGACGGCGTTTCCATATCGCTCGAGAATGCGGACCTCCGGGCAGTGGTCACGGCCCTTGCCCGGGCGCACGGGATCAACGTTGTGGGGACCACCCGGTTGTCGGGCGAGGTCACACTGCACGTGTCAGAAGCCCCGGTGCTCGACACCCTCGACGCCATTCTCAACAACGCCGGGTTCATCCTGATCCGCCGCGATAGCGGCATATACGAGGTGCTGACCGCCGACCAGCGGGCAGCCGAAGAGGGGCCGGAGGAGGAACCGACCCAGATGGAGGTGTTCTCGCTCGCCCATGCCGACGTGGCCGAGACGGCGACGCTGCTGGTCCCCGCGATCCTGCCCGACGACAGTCATATTCGGCAGGACCATGCCTCCCGGCGGTTGGTCATCACCGGGACCGAGGGGCAGATCGAACGGGCGGCCCGGGTCATCGAAGCACTGGATGCGCCGGTGAGAGCCGTCCGGGTGTTCGAACTGAAATACAAGGAGCCGGAGGACGCTGCCCGGCTGCTGGTACCAGCCGCCATCCCCGAGGCGACCGATATCACGATGGACCCGAAGGCAAACCAACTGGTCATCGTCGGCACCCAGGACCAACTCCGCCAGGTCGAGGAAATCCTGGACCTGGTCGATCGGCCCGTGCCGCAGGTCTCGATCCGGGCGAAGATCATCGAGATCAAGGTGGACCGAGCCCGCAGCTTGGGCATATCGGTAAGATACCTCTTCGAATCGGGCCGGTTCGACGGGAGCGGTGACCTGGCGATTGACCTGACCCAGGTCACCCAGGCGCCAACCACGGTCACCACGTCCTTCGTCACCGAGCGAATTGATGCGGTGGTCGATGCCTTGGTGCAGAAGGAGGTGGCCGAGGTCCTCTCAGAGCCCCAGATCGCCACCGCCCACAAACAAAAGGCCGAGATGAACGTGGTCAACCAGGTCCCCGTGGTTACCCGGCAGACCCGTGTCGTCGATCAGGTGACGCTGACCGACGAGGAAGTGAGCTTCGAGGAGACCGGGGTCAAGCTCGAGGTGACACCGCGAGTGTTGGTTGACGGCCGGATCGAGATGGACATTCGCCCGGCTGTCCTCGAACTCACCGGATGGACCGATACCGAACCGTCCGCCCCGATTATCGATACCCGCGAAGCCAAGACCGTGGTCACCATCGCCGATGGCAAGTGGGTCGTCATCGGGGGACTGATCCGATATAACGAGCAGAAGGTCGTCAGGGGGCTGCCACTGCTGCAGGACATCCCCCTGCTGGGCGGGCTCTTCCGGACCACCCGAAACCGACGGGAGAAGAGCAACCTGGTCATACTTGTCTCCGCTACCCTTCTGGACGACGAAACTGCCGGCATCCAGATGGATGATTTCAAGGACCGGCTCCTGAATCATAGGAATGAGCACCGCCTGCACGGCAATCCATGGGATGAGGAGGAGGACGACGAGGAGCAGGAGCAGGAGAAGGAGCTCGAGTAGATGCCGACGTTCACCTACGAGGCGATAGCCGACGACGGCCAGACCCGGACCGGCAGTATCTCCGCCGAGACCCCGGCTGACGTCGTCGCTCGACTGGGGCGGGATGGGCTGACCCCCACCACGATCACCCCCGAAGACGAGCCGGATGCCGCCCAACAGGCGCGGGCCGACACCCCCAAAAAGAAAAAAGAGAGTGCCGGCAGCCGGGCACCGGCCGCGGCACGCCGGGCAAAGGTGAAATTGGCGGACCTGTGCGTTTTTACCCGACAGCTCGCGACAATGGTCGATGCGGGCCTGCCCATCGATCAGGCCTTCGAGACGCTGGCCGACCAAACCAGTGACGAGGGGTTCCAGGCGGTTTTGTATGACATTCTGGCGGAGATCCGCCGAGGCAGCCGGATGTCGGATGCCATCGCGAAATATCGCAAGATATTCCCCACCATCTACATCAGCATGGTGAGAGCGGCCGAGGCCAGCGGCCAACTCGCAACCATCCTGAACCAGCTCGCGGGCTATATGGAGTCGGCCCAGCGGGTCAAGCAGAAGGTCAAATCGGCAATGACCTACCCCGTTCTGGCCACCGGGATGATCATCACCGTCGCCGCAGTGCTGATATTGGTAGTTGTCCCCCAGTTCGAGGCGATCTTCGATCTGGTCGACGGCGACCTGCCCCTGCCCACCCGCATCGTCCTGGGCATCAGCGACTTCGCCACAAACAACATCCTGGCCACGCTGCTCATCATCGTCGCGACGGTGGTGTCCTTTATTGTCATACTGAAGACGGAAAAGGGCAGATACGGCTTCGACCTGATGAAGCTCAAGATGCCGGTGTTCGGAACCCTGTTCAGCCAGGTGGCCATCGCCAAGTTCTCCCGGACGTTGAGCACCCTGCTTTCCAGCGGAGTGCCCATCCTCGATGCCCTCGCCATCGTCGAGGAGGCATCGGGCAACGCGGTCATCGGGAGCGCAGTCAAGAGATCGATCAGCCGTGTCAGCGGCGGGTCCGGCTTGGCCGAGGTGTTCGAGACCCGCAGCGTGTTTCCCCCGATGCTGGTGAAAATGATCGCGGTGGGCGAGCAGACCGGAGAGCTCGACTCGCTGCTGGATAAAGTCGCCGACTTTTACGACGAACGGGTGACCTCGGCCATCGAGGGGCTCACCTCGATGATCGAGCCGCTGCTGATCGGCATGCTCGGACTCGTGGTCGGCGGCATTGTCGTGTCCATCTTCTTCCCCATGATCAAACTCACCCAGTCGATCGGGGGATAAACAAGGGCGCACGCCGGCTCATCGGAACGCGATGAGCCGCCAACCGAGCGGACAGGTCTGGAGGCAAAATGTCGGACGACCGGACAACTGAATCGTGCAGGCCGGCGAATGCCACCAGGGCTTCGCGCCGGCTCGCCCGGCTCCTTGTCGATTCCGGAATACTCACCGAGGAGAATATCGCGGAGGTGCAGGCCGAGCATCCCGGCGAGTACCTAGGGGATGTCCTGGTCAGAGAGGGCGTCCTGCTCCAGGACTACCTGAACGGGCTGCTGATCCGCATTCTCCGCATTCCGTATCTGCCAGCCGACTGCTGCAATATCGAGCCCGAGGTCAGGGGGCTCCTGTCCGAGAGTTTCTGCAGGCAACACCGGCTGATGCCGGTCAGCAAGGCAAGGGACTTCCTCACAGTCGTATGCGCCAACCCGCTCGATGAAGAGGCACTCGCCGACATCGAACAGAATACGGGTTTGAAGGCCCGTCGGCTCTTGTGTACACCCGAGCAGATGGAAGGTCTGATCGAGAAAGCATATTCCGGCACCCAAGAAGAACACTTCCCCGTCGACATGGACGGACAGGCGTCCAATGTAGAGAGTGACGAGGACCAGTCGCAAGAAAATGGCGCGGATGCGCTGGTTGAAACATTGGAGGCGGCAAACGACGGCGAGGCGAAGAACAGGGACGCCGAATGACAAAGAAGATGAACGATGGATCCGACACCAGAAAAAGATAGCCCCCGGGACCCCGAACAGACCGGCGACGGGCAGGGCGTCATGACCGCTCCCCCCGGCTCGCTCGAGATGGAAGGCGGCACGGCACGCAACCGCTTGCGACGGGTCCTCTATGGCGGGCGCTATCTCGACGAAGCCCAGATACAGAACCTCCTCGAGACACAAGAGGAGGTCGGCGGTTCGCTGTTCGAGAACCTCTGTCGTCAGCAGGACCTGTCGCCGATCGACCGTGCCGCCTTCTTCTGCGACCTGTTCGACTGGATTGCCTATCTAGATGTCAGCGAGTACTCCGTCCAGATCGACCTGCTCACCATTGTCAGCCGAGACCTGGCCGAAAAACACACGTTCCTGCCACTCGCCCGGGCAGAAGGTGTAGTCTCCGTTGCCATGTCCAATCCCCTCGATCTGGCCGCACTCGACGAGGTGAGCAGGCGGACCGATTGCGACGTCGTCCCGGTCGTCTCGACCGACGAGCAGATCAGGAAGGCGATCGCCCGGAATTACAAGCGGGTCGAGGCCCAGAAGCAAGCCCAGGTGCGGCTCAAAAAGCACGCTGCATCCGAAAAAGAGATGCAGGAGGCCATCGAAGAAGCCCAGCATGGGGGCGGCAACTCCAAGAGGGCGGTCGAGGCCAAGGAAGAGACCGTCGTTCGACTCGTCGAGCTGATCCTCAACAACGCCATCGCGCGAGAGGCCAGTGATATTCACCTCGAACCATACGAAAAAGAGTTCCGGCTCCGGTATCGCCAGGACGGGCGCCTGTCCCCCGTGTTGGACGGAAGCAAAAGCGTCTATCCGCCGCTCGTTTCACGCATCAAGATCATGGCGAACCTGGACATCGCCGAACATCGCATCCCGCAGGACGGACGGATGAAACTCGATTACGAGGACCGCGATATCGATTTCCGAGTCTCCGTCCTGCCCACCCAACACGGCGAAAAAGTCGTGATGCGAATCCTGGACAAGAGCGGCCTGCAGCTCGACCTCACCGACATGGGCTTCGAGGAAGACGCCCGTGACCTGTTCCTCGAAGCGATCAACATGCCGAACGGCATCGTTCTGGTCACCGGGCCGACCGGTTCGGGAAAGAGCACCACCCTCTATTCCGCACTCAACAACCTGAACCGCGACGACGTGAACCTCATCACGCTCGAGGATCCGGTCGAGTACAACATCTTCGGGATCAACCAGGTCCAGTGCAACGCCAAGGTGGGACTCACCTTTGCCAGCGGCCTGCGCTCGATCCTGCGCCAGGACCCCGACGTGGTGATGGTCGGTGAGATCCGTGACCACGAGACCGCCGACATCGCAATCAAGGCGGCGCTGACCGGCCACCTCGTGCTCAGCACCCTGCACACCAACGACGCGCCGGGAGCCGTATCACGACTGCTCGACATGGGAGTCGAGCCGTTCATGCTCTCGGCATCGCTCAACCTCGCCCAGGCCCAGCGGCTGGTCCGTCGGGTCTGCGACCGGTGCAAAAAACCGGTCAAAATCCCTCAGACCATACTCGATAAATACGGCGAAGAATTCCCGGAAGAGGCCAGGTACACCTACCAGGGCGAAGGATGCGAGCACTGCGGGAACACGGGATACAAAGGCCGGACCTGCGTCGCCGAACTCATGGCTGTTCGACCGGACATCAAGGCGATGATCGCCGACGGCGCAAATATCGCAGACCTGCGAGCAAAAGCTCGTGAACAGGGCATGACCACGCTGTTCCAGTGTGGGATACGAAAGGCACTGGCGGGCATCACCACGCTCGAAGAGGTCGTCCGCGTCACATCAATGTAACACCCGGGCCAACGTCGCCCGACGGCCGGCGGAGGGCACAGCGGAGATTGCGATCCCCGTCCATTCGCCCAGGAACTCCGCCATATCGACGACCTTCTCCCCGTAAGCGGGATCGGCCACGACCACCGAATCACTGTTCACCTGCCGGACGACCACGCAGTGGAAACGGCCGCCGGGCTTGCGCAGTTCGGCCATAAACGGCCGGTGCTGCCAGCCGAGCTCCTGCTCATCAAGCCGGTCGATCCGGGCACGCCAACCGCCGGAACGAAGTACCACGTTCAGCCCGCGAGTAAGCTCCAGAGCAGTCACACCCTGCCCGGGGCGCAGCAGGGTCAGATTCGCCATCTCGCCCTCACTGACGCTCTTCCCCATCGAGTGCAGCAGAGTAACAGCCGCAGCGGGACCGCACGAATGGCTGGTGCTCTGCAGACAGACCTCGTTCTCATCAAACCGGGCGGGCATCGCATAGCTCGGCCGCAGGCACACCGATACCGTCTCCCAGATGAAGAGCGGGGCGATCAGGATCAGAGCAACGACAATTGCCCGCCGCATCCGCACTCCCTCCAGCCGGCCGGCCATCGCAAACGCCATCAGAACCGCCGGTGGTCCGCCCCAGGCGGCGAAATAGACGTAGTCGTTCCAGAGGAACAACAGGTGCTGTTCATATTCAGGGCGGGCGAGAAGAAACGCCCGCATCAACATCAGGCCCGCAGCCCCGGACAGGCACAAGATAAAACGCCGGGCCGGCAATCTGCTCGCCGACCACCCGGCGAGCGCGGCGGCGGTCAGCACCAACAGGTAGATACTCAGGTAAACCAATTCCATCCGATTCCTTTCACGAAGCCGGAACAGTTGCCAAAGGCCCACACAGGCGGGCATCCGTCTAATATGCAAAAGGGATGCCCGGCCGACGCGAAAAACCGAGCTGGTTATGTAAGTCGCCTTTATACAAAGGGATACGCTCTTGGAATTGGCCGGCCTGCAATTGGCGAAACCGGTCGGCATGTTGTTTTTTCTGGACGCCCGGCTGCTGTACCTGGCAGGGTGTCGAATGTAACCGTCCAGCCTGTAGCCTCTTATGTCATGTTGCTTTATTGCAACATGGCGAAGCAACATGGGCATTCGGGAAAAGAACGGGGGGGGCATCCAGCCCGGTTGGGCGGTTGCTCGGAACGCACTCCATCTGTAACGCGAGGGTATGCTGAGGGCTTTCCGATGGCGGAAGGGAGTGATGTGATCTGCCGGAGTGCGTCGCCCTGCTCCCGACTGCATGAAAAAAGGCCAAGAAAAGTGCCGTGAAAACCTTAACACCATCTGTTGCCCTGCCGACACTTTACTTGGTATCAGCGGCCCTGGCCGCTTTGACAATCAAAGGGTGTGGGGGGCTCAAACGAGCAACCCCGTTCTGCCAACTCCCGACGGCATGAATGCTGCCTTCCCGGTCGGCTGCAGGTCGGCCCGCCGGCGGGCAGGGAAAGGAGAAGAGCATATGGCCTGACTTGCCGCATGTATTTGTGGCGGGGATGGTCCCCGCCGCCGTTTTGTATGAGTAGTTTCCTCAAGGAGGAGATCGAGATGAAGAGACGAAAGCGAGCGTTTACGCTGGTCGAATTGATGATCGTCTTGGCGATCATCGCCATCGTGGCCGCGTTCGCCATCCCGAACCTGATGCGGTCGAGGATGAGTGCGAACGAGACCGGCGCGGTGGGCAGTTTGCGGGCGATTATGTCCGCACAGGCAACTTACATGAACCGGCGCGGCGTGTACGGCAGCTTGTCGGACTTGCACACTGAGGGGCTGATTGACGGCTCCCTGGCCAGCGGTCGGCACTCGGGCTACCTGTTCGGCGAAATCGATACCGGTTACGATTATGCCTACGCCTTCGCCGCCGCACCAGTCGAAGACGGGCGGAGCGGCGAGAAAGAGTACATGGTGACCCAACAGGGAACGGTGTACGAGTCCGACTTCGACACGAGCGAGATGAGTCAGGACAACGGCACCCTCTGGGTTCCTGGCGAGGACAACGTGCCTGATTCGTTCAAAGTCGATCCGGAGAACCACCCGGACATCTGGACGCCGATTGCCGAATAGGTGTTGCCTCTGGAGCCGCATAGGTTTCCAGACATGGGAACTCGTTGGCGGCAAATGGACGTGGCCCCGGGGGACGAAAAACCCCGGGGCCGCTCCAACCTGCGGCCGAGATTTCCCGGTGCCAGAGAAAGGAGATGTTCAATGTTCAACAGAAG
>PUPC01000377.1 GCA_003553185.1 Planctomycetota bacterium
CCGGTTGGCATCCGGCTCCTACCAGCGAGCTCCGAAGGAGAAGCTCCAGGACGAGCCGGTGTATCCGCCTCGGATATGCGAAGTCCGCGACGGGGCGCGCCGGCCCCGGGACGGGGCGTGGTGTCGGGGCGCACGTGTTACCGGGCGCCTGACCGGTTGGACGTGGCGATGAGTGTACGTCGGGCGCGATGTCCGACCGACCGCGATGCTGGTCGTCACCGGCCGGCTCACCGTCCGATACACGGTCCGGTAGACGGGCACTCGGACATACTCGATCGTTGTCACCGGCTCCCGGACGACTCTGAGCACCAGCCGCGTTTTGACCTCGCCGGTCTCCTCGTCGAAATAGGACTCTTCCTCCCACCGCCGCCGTGTCACATAGGTGGTCACCTCGCGTCTCTCCAGCCGGTACTCGACCACCGTCACCGGCTCGCGAACCGTCCCGAAATACGTACGAGAGTGGTAGACATCCGACGAACGGACCGAAAGCGACAGGAATCCGCTGGCGGACGCCGTCCCCGCCGAGGCCAGGGTCAGCCCGAAAGCAACCGCAACCACAACAGCCAATTTGGTCAATCTGGTCTTTTTCATCGTTTGTTCCTCCTTTCCAAAATCGGCTCCTAAGCCGATGTGCTCTCTACCTCTATTATACAATACGCAGGGCGGGCGGACATCCTGCATCCGCCCGCCCAGTTTTTTTGTCAGCGTCTGCGGGTGGTACGGCTGCTGCTGCCTCGGTCTCGGGCGGCCGTCGGACGAGTGGGAGCGGGGGCGGGAGCGGGCTGCCAGACACGGACTCGCTCGATCACCTCCCGGTATCCGGTTTTCTGCACACGCACCCGGACCGTGTAGGGTTCTCTGACTTCTTCGTACCGGGTGGTGACCACGGGCACCCGGACCGTTCGGTACCTCGTCACTGCCACCTTCGCCGGCCGCAGAGACAGGCCGATGCTCCAATTGCCGCCGCTGTCGAAGTAACTCCGCACGCCGAACCGGCCGTCCTCCTCATACGTCGTATATGCCCTCACTTCCTCGCGATACACGACGTGCTCGACCGGCCGCATGACCGTGCGGTAGCGGGTCTGAGTCTCCCATACGTAATACGTGTATGGGACGCGGACCGTCTTGTTGACATACGTCCACCCTGCCCGGGCCGACTGGGCCGCGCCCGCCATCACCACCGCCAACGCCATTCCCGCCACAACCAGATTTCTCCATCGCCTTGCCGTCTTCATCTTGCCCTCCTTTCCTTCGGCTCCCCTTCTGGAACAGGATACGCAGACGCCCGGGCGGTCCTGTGAGGCCGGCGCAGAAAACAGGAGCGTGAGGCATGGGACGGCGGGATGCAAGGCGGAGAGGCATGGGGCCGGCGGTACGGATGACAGATGAAGAGCGGGAGTGATATCAAGGCAAGTCCGTGAACCGTCCGTCGGGATACCGCTCAGTCAGCGTTCGCCAGAGCCGCCGCAGCTCGTCGGGCGACAGCAGCGCGGTGGCCTGGAACCGATCGATCTTCTGGCTGGAGAGCAGTTGGGCGATCCCGACGAGCTCGTCCATCGACCTGCGGTCCGGCTTCAGCGACCAGGTTCGCGGGCCGCTCCCCGAGACGGCAACAACTGCGTTATCCGAGTCGATGAAAACCGCGTCGCCGGGGCCGCTTCCTGTACGCAAGGGCGGGCTGATCGGCTCGCCGGTCGATGCATCCCACACGCGGGCCGCGCCGTCCGCGCTCGTGGTGACCACCCGCCGACCGTCCGCGCTGAACCGGGCCCGGCGCACTTCCGCCGCGTGATGAAACGGCGGCGCCGCAGTCGCCCCGGCCGCGACCTCCCACACCTGGGCCGTCCTGTCGCGCGACGCGGTGAGCAGCCGTTCCCCGCGGGGATCGAACTCGAACCACGTCACGTGGCCGGCGTGCTCCAGTGGGGGGACGGCGGGACGGCCGGTACGGGCGTCCCAGACATAGACAGCGCTCCCCGAGGCGGTCGCCAGCAGCCCGCCCGCCGGGCTGTACATCGCCAGATGAACGAACGACGGGTGCCGCCCCGTCCGGGCCAACGGTTCACTGTCGCCGACCTCATACACCCGCGCGATTCGGTCTGCCCCGGCGGTAACCACGTGCCTGCCGTCCGGGCTGAACGCCGCATCGATCACCGGCCCGTCGTGCACCCACGCGGGGCCGACCGGCTCGCCCGATCCGGCGTCCCAGACGCGGACAGTCTGGTCGAACCCCGCAGTGACCAGCTTTTCGCCATGTGGGTCGAACCGTATGCAGAGCACCGGCGGGTCGTGGTCCAGCGGTTGGATCGCCGGCCGGCCGGAGTCTGCATCCCACATCATCGGTGTCTGATCGAGCGCCGAGGTAGCCAGCCGACGTCCGTCCGGGCTGAACGTGACTCGACTCACCGTGCCCGCCTCATCGGGCAGTTGGAGCAATTCGGCCCCGGTTCGCAGGTCATACACGCGGACCGGCTCGCCCCTGACCACCGCGGCCGCCCGTTGTCCGTCCGGGCTGAACGCCACTCGCCTCGGCGGAGCGGCCGCGTTCCCCGGCTCGTCGGCTTCATCTCGGTCGGGCACAGTCCACAGGCGGACCAGATCGTGGCCGACGGTCATCACCCGTTCGCCGTTCGGGTCGAACGCCACGCTCTGGATGCCGCCGCTGTGGCGGAGCAGCGGGGTGACCGGCTCGCCGGTTTCGAGGTCCACCACCTTGGCCGCGTCGGCGCCCGCCAGGAACAGGAGGCGTCCGGCGGGACAGAAGCCAACCTGATGGATCGTCGCCTCGTGGACGATGGGTTCCCTGGCAGGCCCGCCCGTGTCCGCGTCCCACAGCCGAACCACGTTCCGGCTCACGGTCGCCAGCAGCCGCCCGGCCGGCCCGAATTCGATGTGCTCGACCGGGGCCGGGGGTTCGACGGGCGTCCAGGCGGGCTCGCCCGTGGCGGAGTGCCACATGTGCAGGCGGTCTGGTGTGACCGTGGCCAGCCCCTCGCCGTCGGGCGAGAAGGCGGCCCTCCGGACCGGGCCATCGTGCGTCATCGGCCGGCCCACCGCATCGCCCGTTTCGGTCTCCCAGACCTGCACCACACCGTCCCGCCCCAGGGTGGCGACGAGCCGGCCGTCCTCGCTCACATCGCCGAACCGGTGCTCCTCGTCCTCGCCAAACGTCCGGAGCGGCTGCTCCGGCCGGTCGGTATCCCACATCCCGATGGCCCGGTCCGCCGTCCTGACAAAGACCAGCCGCCCGTCCCGGCTGATGCGTGGCCGAAGGATCGCCACGTCGTGCTGCAGCGGCGGGGTGACCGGTTCGCCGGCGGGGAACCGCCACACTCGTATCGTGCCGTCCTCGTGGGCGGTCACCACACGGGAGCCGTCGCCGCAGAGCACCGCCGTCCTGGCCGGCTGTGGGTAGGTCATCGTCGGGCCTGCCGGCGTTCCGCCCGGAACGGTCCAGGCCCGGCCAGAATTGCGTCCGACCGTGAGAACCTGCCGCCCGTCCTCGCTGAATCGGGCATCGAGCACCCGGTCTTCGGGGAAGACCATCGTGTCCAGTGGCGGAACACGTGCGAGCACATTGCGAATGCGGACACGCTGGTTGCGGACCCCGGAATCGTCGGACGGCATCCGTTCGCCGGCCTCCTCGGTGATACGGAGTGCTTCCACGTGCCACAACAGGGCGGCGGCATAGTCCGACTCGTCGTACCGCTGCCAGCCGCGTTCGACATAGTTTCGGACCAGTCGCTCGCGGGCTTCCCGTTCCGCCGACTGGGCCGCCCGCCGCTGGACGTCCGCCTCGGCCCGGGCCAGACGCTCCTGCTCGGCCGCTCGCTCGGCCAACAGCTTCTCACGGGCGATCCGCACGTAGCCGTAGACCGCCATCCCGAGCAGCACGAGGAGCACTCCGGCTCCGATGGCGACCGGGACGCGGTGCTTCCTCAACCGCTTGGCCAGGAAGTAGGCGGCCGTCGGTTTGCGTGCGGTCAGCGGGTCGCCGTTCAGATAGTTGGACAGGTCGCGGGCGAACTCGCCGGACGAGGCGTACCGCTGGTCCGGCTCGCGTGCCAGTGCCTTCAGGAGCACAGCCTCGAGCTCGCGATCGATATCGGACCGCACGTCCCGGGGCCGGCGCGGCTCCTCCTCGATGATCCGGCGCATCACGTCATAGCGTGTGCCCGAGAGGTCGTGCGGCGGCTCGCCGGTGAGCAGCCGAAACAGCACGACGCCCAAGCTGTACACGTCGCTGCGGGTGCTCGCCTCGCCCGGCTGTCCCCCCGCCTGCTCCGGCGACATGTAGGCGGGGGTCCCTGCGACGTCGCCCTCGGCCGAGACTTCGGCCGCCCCCTCCTCGAACGCCTTGGCCAGTCCGAAGTCGAGTACGTGCGGCTCGCCGTCATCGGTGACCAGGATGTTGCTGGGCTTGAGGTCCCGATGGATAATCCCCCGCTGATGAGCATACTCGACCGCCCGGCATATCGCCCGCATCAGTTCGAGCAGTGCCCGCGTTGGCGTACCTTGCCGCTGGACGTACTTGTCGAGCGGGACGCCGTCGACCAGTTCCATCGCGTAGTAATAGTAGCCCCGCCGCAGCCCGCTGTCGTACACCCTGGCGATGTTCGGGTGCTCGAGCCGGGCGGTCAGTTCGACCTCGCGCTCGAACCGGATCCGGGCTTTATCCGAGCCGAACGCCGCCAGCCCGAGGATTTTCAACGCCACCTCGCGGCGGGTGCTGAGCTGCACCGCCCGCCACACCGTCCCCATGCCGCCCGCGCCGAGCCGTTCGGTGATTTTGAAGCCTGGGATCTGCGGCAGGTCGTACTCGGCCCCGTCCGGGTCCTGCCAGGCCGACTCGGCCCCGCTCACCTCGGGCAGCTCGTCGCCAGGTGGGCAATCGAACATGCGGCGAATCCTCACTTAAGCGGTCCCATCCCCTCAAATTCAGTCTAGTTGAGACAAGGAGCCCGGTCAAGCTTCAAAAAGGAGGCCCGGCACGCCTGTCCCTGGACCCGAGCCGCAAGCTCGGCCGGACAGTTGCGTATATACATGTGGAAAGCCATTGAAGGCCGAATCGCATCAGCGAAAATCCTCAAAGAGGTGGTTGCCATGAGACGGATAGCGATTCTCATACCGATGTTCGCCGTGCTGGCCCTGGCCGGCTGCGCCGCCCCCCGGATGGTTGCGCGGGGCGACGAGAGCTTGCGTGCGGGCCGGCCCCAGGCCGCCGTTCGCCACTACGAGGAGGCGGCCAGACGAAGGCCCCGGCTCCTGGAAGACCCGGACTTCGTCTCGAAGCTCAACCAGGCCCGGGCGCTCAGGGCGTATGAGGAGGGCCGGCGAACGGAGATACGGGGCCAATGGGAGACAGCAATGGCCCGATACCGCGAGGCGCTCGAATACGACCCGCTGCTCGATCGGGCGCGCCGGGCGCTCCAGAACGCGCAAATCGAAGCGTCGCGAATGCGTCACCGACAAGCGATCAAGCTGGCCGACGCGGGCCGTCTGAACGAGGCCGTCAGTCAGTTGGAGCAGGCCGTGGAGCTCGACCCGGACAACGAGGGCGCACATGATGCCCTCGATTCGGTTGAACGGGCGAAACGCGAGGCCCGGACCCGGACGGATGCCGCATACCAAGAAGCGCAGGGGCTGATGGCCGACGGCCGGTGGGATGAGGCCCATTCAACGCTGGAACGTGTGATCGGCGAGGAGCCCAACCACCTGCCCGCCCGAGTTGACCGACACAGAGCAAGCCGCACCATCGAGGATGCCCGGGACAAGGCCGGGCAAGCCGAGGAACTGCTCGATGCCAAGAAGCTGGACCAGGCACGAGCCACGATGATTGACGTGCTGAACGTGTGGCCGACGTTCGCCCGCGCCCGGAATATCCTGGAGCGAGCGGAGGCCGGCCTGGCCGAGGCCGAACGGCTGTTTGAGCGAGCAGTCGAGCTCGGCGAGCGTGGGCAATGGGACGAGGCCGTCCGGGCCGCCTCGCAATCGCTCGACCGGTTCCCCTACACGGACGAACGCCGCGAGTTCCTCCGCCTGGCCCGCCAGCGGGCGGCCGAGGCGCACACTCGAGCCGGCGACCGGCTCCTCGCGGAGGGCGAGTTGGGAGAGGCGGAGACCAGGTATCATCGGGCGCTTGGATTTGTGCCCGCGCACGGACCGGCAAAGGCCGGCTTGGGCCAGGCCGACTACCTGCGGGGCAAGGGCGCGGAAGAACAGGGGCTCTGGGGCCATGCCCTGCTGTGGTACAGGCGGGCCGTCGGGCACTCATCCCAGGAGCAGTTCGCCGCGGCGCTCCGCGAAGCGCGTCGGACCATATTCGAGCGAGCCGCGCTCACCGTCAACGCGTCGGTCAACGACCGGACCGGCGTCGGCTCCCCGTTCGAGAGCTTCCGGGCGGATGTCCTGGCCCGGCTCTCTCGGGCCCGGCCCGACATCGCACACCTCGTCGGCGACGACGACGCGGACTATCGCATCACGATCGCTCTCGACGTGCTCGACGTGCGGACGGAGCTTGTCCGTCGCGAGCACCGCGTCCACACCTATACCGAATATCACCGAGTCCCGAACCCGCGCATCCCACAACTGGAGTCCCGGCTCCGCTCAGCGCGTAGGGAACTGGTCCGGCTCGAGCGCGCATACCAGGTCGCCTGCCGCCACTGCGGCGGCTCGGGCCGGGTGGTTCAACAGCAGCCCGCAACGCCGACCCGTCCGGACCGGCGAGAGAGTTCGACCGACCGCCGCGAACAGGAGAAGCCGCAACTTCGCAGGGAGGCCGAACGAGATGACCGAACTCGCGGCGATCGGAGCCGGGACGGCGACCGCGGACGAACCGATCGATCAGGCAGGGACAGGCGCCCGGACAGAGACGAAGATCGCGGGCGTCGTCCTCCGTCGTATGTGGCCTGCCCCCGGTGCAGCGGCACGGGCCGGGCCGGGACGATCACCCGGACCGACATCCGCCGCCAGGCGTTGCGGGTGAATCAGATCGAGCGAACGCTCAGGGCCGAGCCGACGATGGTCCGCCGAGCGTCCATCGCCGAATGGCCGTATATCGTCGAGCATTACCGCAAGACGGGTATCATACAGGTAGCCGTCCGGATCGAAGACGCAGCCGGCCGGACTGTTTCCCGGTCGGTCAGCGATTCGGCGACGTTCAGCGACCAGACAATCGACAATGCAAATGCCGCGGTCGGCCTCGACCCGAACCCGCTGGCACTGCCCGACGCGCAACAGATAATGGCTGAGTTGATCGAGGATGCGGCCCCGAAGGCCGCCGCGGCAGCGATGCAGGCGGTGCTGAGTGACCGGGCGGACCGGCTGGAGCAAGAGGCCCGACGGCTGGAGGCCGCCGGCAAACCCCAACTCGCGCTCGAATATCGAGTCGACCGGGCCCGTGTCATCGAGACCTTCGACCGGGGAGGCGCCGGCCGCCTGCTGGATACGCTTGGGCGCTCGCTGCCGTCTGACCCCGTGCCCGTTCGCCCGGCCCCCGAGCTCGTTCCCCGGCCCGACACTCAGGAGCCGGCCGACGAAGCCGTTCCGGCCGTACCCGACGATGCAGGCGACCCCGAGCCGGACATCCCCGGGCTGGGGCTTCACGTCCAGCCCTTGACCGACCGGCTGGCCGAGCAGTTCGGCGCGGCCGGTCGGGCGGGCATGCTCGTGTCGGGAGTGGAGGCCGGTTCGAAGGCCGAGCGGGCGGGGATTCGGGCGGGCGATATCATCCTGCGATTCAACGGCCGCCCTTTGCCCGATGTCGAGACCCTCGAACGGCTGGCCGCCGAGGCAGACTATCCCGTTCCGATCGTCGTCCTGCGTGATGGCGAGGAACTCGAGCGGACCGTCCGTTGACTATTTGGGGCGAATGCTAATACTTCTCCGGCCGTCGGGATGCCTGTGGAGTTCGGCGGGGACACCGTAAATGATTCGCCGTGCGTCGCTTCGCCCCTGATATTCCTGTCCGTCGATCCGGAACTCGAGGCGCCGGTGCCTTCGGCCGAGCCCATAAAATGTGAGTTCCTTGTCCTCGCGGCCGCTCACCTCCCCATCGACAAACCCGCCGGGTGCAAAGCGGAACTGGCCCGGGCCGAAGTCAATCGCCACGCCCGTTCCCTTGTAGCGGACCTCGCCCCCGTCGAAGAGAACGATGTCGAAGTGGGTGGGCCGGACGGTCAGAATCCCGCGTTTGCCGCGGAAGGTCACCTCATCGTCCTGGTATTCAATCGGCTCGCGGGCCAGGAACACATAGCGGGTGGTTTTCCCGTGGCTCACTTTCACCCCGCTGACCCCGTCGAGCTTTTCCACCTCGGGCGGTCCGTACTGGGCGATATCGCCCTCTTTGCCGGGCTCGCCGCGGCGGATCGGGCATACGACGGAGATGATCTCCATAACCGGGACGTCCTCGTCTGGCGTTTCCACTTCGGGCAGTTCGAGGTCCATGTCGGGCGGAAGGAGTTCCTCGTCGGGTGATTCCACGTCGGGCTGCTCGATTTCTTCGGTCTCCGGCAAAGGCACCGGTGGGTCTTCCGGCTCCTCCGCCGCCGGGCTATGTTCGTCCTCCGGTGTCGCCACGTCCAATTCGTCGTCCTGCTCGTCTTCTGCTTCGTCGTTCTCGGGGGCCGTATCCATCGTATCTTCGGTCGGCACACTGGATATCTGAACGGTCCAGCGGTCGGCCCCGCTCTTGAACATGCGGCTATCCGGTGCGGGAATTCCGAACATGTGCACATCGAGGTCCACGCCGTATGGCCCGACGAAACGTGCGGTATCGCCCTCGATTCGCGCGTCCTCGGCCCGGACGTTGTAGAAGACATCGGCGGGGAGCCGGCCCTTGATCCGGTCCAGGACCACCGCGTACTGGCGTGCCTCGTTGAACAGGACGTGGCGGGTCACCTCGATCGGTTCATCCAGGCGATCGGTTGCCGGCAGCAGGTCGGCCGTCTGGGTGCCGTCGGTGCGATGGCCGGGCGGCGGCACAAACTCTCGGCCCTCGGCCTCGGCTTCGTCGCGGAGCCGGCGGAACTCTTCCGCCGTGTACTCCCGCAGGTCCGAGAGGGCGTCGATGCGGAGCCGAGCGACGGCGTAGCCGTCGTCCTTTTTCTGGTAGAACTCGGTCAGTTGGGCACCGGCGGCGTGTGTCCGCGAGTCGATGCGCACGGTGTTATGAGCCCAAGTTGCCGGTCGGTCGGGACAATCCAGCAGGAGCGGTGCCCCGAATGCATGGAGCAGGAGTCCGAGCTGGTCGTGGTGGACGGAGGCGCCGCTGGGGCTGCTCCGGAAGAGGAGCAGCGCCTCCTCGGGCGTCCCGAATTCAGATCGGAAGATGGAGCCGAAGCCGGGCAACGGCCCGCTCTGCATGTCCTCGAGCGGGATCGGGTCGACCGGTTCCACGTCATCGCGGAAAACTCCGAGCAGTGCCTCGTATCGGCCGGCGCCGGCGAGGAGCGGCGGGCTGCCCGCCTGTTCCCACGCCCAAGCGAGGTGACCGGCCAGGTCCGGGCTTATGGGAGCGATCCGCTCGGCTGCCTCGCCCAGAAAAGCGAGTCCGGCCCGGTCATCCGGCCGAGACCGGCCGATGGTGGGGAGCAGCCGGACGCCGCCCGCGCCGCGGTCGGGCGGAGCGGTCAGTGCCGGCAGAGTGCCGAGTACGGTGGAGAAGCCGGGCCACTGGTACGGCGATTCCCCGCTGCCGGCGCCGCGTGCCGATTCGATAATCGGAGCGATTCGTGCCCACCGGTTCATCGCGCCGAGCAGCAGGCCGGTATCCAGGGGAACACCGCCCAGTGCATTGATCTGCTGGAGGTGGCTGCGCATCCGGCGCTCGGCCTCGTAGGACCACGACATACTGCGGGGGTGGCCGTCCAGCAGCAGGCCGAGCACGGTGAGCGTGGTGTCGATCTCCGCTGATTGGTCGGCGTCGTGGGCGAAGCGAAGCCGGTAGTTCGGGTCTTCCAATCGGGACGCCACCATGGCGAGGGTGCCGAGAATCCACTCCTGCTCCAGACTGGAGAACAAGCCGCTGGCGACGTGGGCGTCGTAGAGCAGAGCGGCGAATTTCACGTGGGGTCCGAGCTCGTAGGGGTGGAGCAATCGGCTGTTGTAACCGGCCAGTTCCGTGGCCGGTCCGCCTCCAAGAAACCCCCGGCGGAGATGCTCGACGGTGCCGATGATGTGGCTGCGGACGAGTTCGGTATTTCGACGGGAACCGGTAAACACATCGGATAGGACATCGGGGATGCGCTCGGGGTTCTCGCGGTAGACGCTTTTCCATCTCTCGAACGTATCGGGGTTGAACAGGAGGCGGGGGTGCCCGGCCGTCCGTGCTCGCGGTATCTGCATTTCTGGGAGCCGCTGCATGTCGATTTGCGACAGTTCCATGTGGAGGCGGTTGAGATGATGCGTCCTGTCTCCGCTCGGTCGCCCTTCAGCCAGCGTCGCGGGGTCCCAGTTCCGGGTCCGGTCGAAAACAGTCAGTGCGAACCGCCGGCTTCCCGGCCGATGCGGGAAGAGGAGGTTCAGTTCTCCGCCCGGCTCTTTGACCAGTCGGACCTCGTTCGTGTCGGCGGCGTATGTCAGCCAAGTCTGGTCCGCCCACTGTTGGCGTTCGGCGAAGTTCCACGACAGGCCGTCGATCTGTACCAGGCCGACGGCATCCCGCCGATCACCGGACGTCATCAGGCCGTACCAGTCGTGCGAGTTCCGAACACCGGGCGGGTTCCACGCGCGGAACACGGCGAGTGTGGTGGTCTGTTCGACCTCCGGGCGGACTGTGGCAAACCACGGCCGGCCGCCCTGGACAAAGGCGGCCTGGTCGGCGTCGAACCGTTCGTCGATTTCGAGTCGAAATTCCAGGTCGGCCTCGCCGGTCATCTGTTCGCCGATGACCAGGTAATCGCTGTCGGCATACAGGCGCAGGGCCATCACGTACGCGGCGGGCGGCTTTTCGTCTTCCTCGGTCTCGCCCTCCTCAGCGGCGATTTGGTAGGTGATCTCGAACTGTTTGAACAGGGGGCCGTCTTCGGTGAGTTCAGCGGTAAACGACTCGATGGTCCTGTCGGAGATGAAGCGTCCTCGTCCGAACCACTGGTGGTCCGGGCCTCGCAGTTCGAGTATCGGTGCCTGTGCCTCATCGGCGGGGATCGGTCCCGTCCCCTCGGCGGGGGGCAGGCGAACCGCCATCTTCGAGTTCGAGAGCACCTGGCTTCCGGTCGCCTCGTCTACCTCGATGTCCAGGTCCGTCCGAATATCCGGCTCTAAAAAGCCGGGCCGCCAATCGTGGGCCACGACATAGATTTTTCGCTCGAACGGATCGAGTGACGAAGGAAAGGTGATGACACAGGAACGGATGGTGTCTTCCCGGCCGCGTGTAACATCGGAAAGCTGGAAGGGCACCTCGCGGCCGGTGGCCCCGTCCACCACGCGGAGGGACGGACGACGGCAGCGATTGGGTTCGAAGTTGAACCGGAACGACACGTATTGCCTGGGCCAGCGCTGCCCGAGCGGTTCTCGAAGGACGCGGAACTGGGTAAATTCGCGTGAGCGGCCATCCTCAAACTCATAAGCCGCCACGCTGGGAGCGCGGTCTTCCGGGTGCTCCCGGAGGAGTCGGCGCTCGACCACCAGGGGGTCCCTCCCCTCCCAGACCTCGATGTCCTTGGCAAGCAATATCGACCGGCGGATCCCGGTATCGTCGCCGAGGTAGGCAAACAGGAACCGGTGTGTCCCGACGGGGATGTCTTCGAAGACGAACCGGCCGTCGTCTCTGGTGACGACTCGATAGTCGCCCGGATCGACCAGGGCGAGTTCCACTCGGTTCAGCCGCAGCCCCGTCTCCGGGTCTCTGAGCACGCCGACGAGGTTGGTCCGATCGGCCGCTCGAGCCCCGCCCGTCATAGCGAGGCCGCAGATAACAGTCATCGAAAGGCAAACGAAAGCGTTTCTCATCATGATGGTTCTTCCCTATCTGAGGCGCGAACCTGTGGCCTTGCTATATTGTCGGCTGTACGGGCTATTCCGTTTATCAATAATTATCACTGCCGCCGGGACTATTTTCGTACAGCCCGTTCTCACATATATAACCGCGTACCGGCTCGGCGACCAGGCCTCGAATCGATTCGCCGCAAGCCCGGCGTCGCCGGACCTCGCTCGATGAGACCGGGCTGCCCGTGGTATAAACGGCCGCCTCTTTCATCGCCGCCACGTAGTCGCCTGACAGGCATTCGGTCAGGGCATCGAGCCGGTCCAACGACCAGCCGGGCCGGGCGGCCACAATGAACAGGCACAGCTCGGTCAGCCGCGAAAGGTCCTTCCAGTCGGGCAGCTCGGCGATACTATCCGATCCGATGACGAAGAACAGGTCCGGCTCCGGCCCGAGCTGGTCGCGAATTTCCGCCATCGTATCGACGGTGTACGAGGTCTGCCGCCTTCGCAGTTCGCAGTCGGATGCTTCGAACGCCGGCTGTTCACTGGTCGCCAGCTCGATCATTCGGAGTCGGTCGTGGCCCGATGCCCTGGGGGGCCGTCGCCGATGCGGCTGTTTGTAAACGGGCACAAACAGGACCCTGTCCAGCTTATTTTTCTTCCTGGCCGCCTCGGCCACTTCGACGTGCCCGTTGTGGATGGGGTCGAAACTGCCTCCGAACACTGCCACCCGGCGACATTCGTCCGTAGAGTTGCCCGTCACAGTCATCGAGCCCCTTTTGCCGCCCCGGCGGCCGCCTGCTGAGCACTGTTCCTGAGGGTTTCGGCCTGCCCATCCTCTAAATTATATAGTTTATGCAGTATTCGCTTTTTCTGCAAGCGGCTTGCCAAATCATGTGTTATGTGATAAAAGATATTTATCAGGCAAGGCACATTCTCGGGGGTATCGAGATGGCTCAAATCCGTAATGTCGAGGGCGGGATCGTCTTGGAGAACGACGACCTGCTGCTTACATTCCCGCTGGTCAACGGTCAGATCGAGACCTATCGGCTCTTCGGTCGAGCGGCACACGGCCAGACACTGGTGGCACGGTCCGACCCGCTGGCCGAGGTCGTATTCCGGGGCAGCGACGGCGAACCGACATCGGAGAGGGTCGTGGCCGCCGGCTACCAGATGGACCAGCGGGACGACGTGAGTATTCTCCGGCTGGACTCGAAATCATACGACTCCGACAACGGGACCTGGTCGGCCAGCATCGAGTTCCACATGCCGGGCGACGGGCCGAGGGTGACCGTTGTCAGCCGCCTGACCGCGAGCAGCCCCCGGCAATTGCTCGCCTTCAGGAGCCCCTTCCTGCGAACGGTCGGCGGAGAAACGAGCGAACGGCCCGCCGCGATGCTACCCGGACTGGACTGGGTGGTGGACGACGAGCGGACCTCGGCGACCGGGCCGGCCCCCCCGCCGTTCCAGGACCGGTTTGCCCCACACCCCTATAAAATCACCTCGCCGGTGATGGCCGTCAGTCGGCGGGGCTTCGTCGTCGGCCTGACCTGGGACCCGCTCCAGGTGTGGGACGGAGCGGAGGACGCGGCGGACGCCCACCGCTATCCCGCCGCCGCATTCGCCTCTCCGAACTTCATCGAGGGCGTCGAGCATTCCGACCTGCTCGGGCTGTTCATCCCGTCGATCCCGAAGTACGTCAATGAGAACGAACTGACGGCCGCCCGTCCCTACCAGATGACGCCGGGCAGCGAACTCCGTATCGAGAGCACGATATTCGTTCTGCCCTCGGGGAACGTGCTCGACGCCGTCGGCGAACATATCCACGCCCACGGACTCATCCCCCCGCCGCCCAAGCCGCGCGACTACCGGAAGAACCTCGAGCTGGACATCGAGACTTATCTGGACCGCGCCTGGAGCGAAAGACACTCGGCATGGGCGAGAACCCAGGGGCCGAAGCGCGAGAGAACGTTCACCTACAACGAGCTGGTAGCCCTGGCCTTGTGGCGGGTGTCGCTGTTTACAAAGGACCTCGAACACAAGCGGCGGATGCGTGATTCCGTCGAGGCCGCCATCCTGTCCCACAACGGGTCTGCGGGCCTGCCTATGGCATATTTCCGAGGCGGGTTCGCCGAAGAGCTTGACCTGGAGAAAGGCCGGCTGGACAAGCTGGAGACCGGCCAACTGCCGGACGGCGGATGGCCGGAGGACAGCCCCCACGAAACCCGGCGACGGAAGCCCGCCTCGTACGGCGTGACGGCACAGAACGCCGCTCTTCTGCTCCGCTCGGGCCTGCTCACCGGCGACCAGCGTCACCTGAGCGCCGGGGCGAAGGCGCTCCGGCTGCTCGACCACTGCCGACGGCCGTCCGGTATGCAGGCCGATCTCCACGAGGCGACGCCCGACCTCTACGTAACCGCCCACCTCATGTCGGCATATCTCGACCAGTACCTCGTCACAGGCACACCGAGCCGCCTGGAGAAAGCGGTGTACTGGGCCAGGGCGGGCCTGCCGTTCGTCTATCTGTGGCACGCCCACGACCGCAACCTGATGCGATACGCAACCGTGCCCCTGTTCGGCGTCACCATCGACCGGAAGCCGCAGTTCGGGGCCGCCGCCCAGTGGATGGGCCTGGTCTACGCCAACCAATTGCTCCGACTCGGCCGACACGACAAGTCGATGCGATGGCGCCGGATCGCACGGGCAATCACCCTGTGCGCGATGCACATGCAGAAGACCGGCTCGGACACCTCGTCCTCGCTCATCGGATTCTATCCCGACTCGTTCAACATCGTGGACGGCCGGGAATACTACCCGCTGTACAACAACCCCCAACACATCACCCGCAACGTGCTGCACCTGCTGGGCGAGCAGATCGAGCCGAACTGCGAGGCCGTGCCCTGGCGGGAACACAGGGTACGAATCGCGTCGATGGCACACCTGCTGGCCATTCACTCGTCGCCCGGACAGATCACCGCCCGGCTCGCCTACCACCCGGACGAGACCTGCTACATCACCTTCGCCGAGTGTACCGAGCCAAAGCGAGTGCTTTTTAACGACCGGGACCTCGAAAGGATCGAAGACCTGGCCGATGCCCACCGGGCGTGGATGTATGACCGAGGGCGCGGGCTGGCGATCGTGCGGGCACCGTTCGACGACCGGGAAGCCACCATCGACCTGCGGTTCTGAGCGACGCCCTCCCCACTGCGTACGACTCGCGCTCGGTAGCGAATTTTTTCCGTTTTTTTTCTTGATCGGCATCCCAGACCGCTTATAATGAATGAAGGTTCAGATTATGAACCGGCGTTCGAGACGCCTCGGACGAGGCCGGCCGATAAGAGGGTATCGCAATGGGACAACAATCGGGCAAGCGGCTCAGCCGCAAGGAGCGCGAGCGCCGTGAGCATCGGCGCCTGATCCTGGAGGCCGCCGAAGAGCTGTTCGCTCGGAAGGGCTTCCACGCCACCAGCGTACAGGAGATCGCCGACGAGGCGGAATTCAGCGTGGGCTCCCTGTATAACCTGTTCGAGAGCAAGGAGCGGCTATACCACGAGCTGATCGAAATGCGGGCCGACCAGTATCTCCGGAAGCTGGCCCAACGCCTGGACGAGGCCGACGGCCCGGCGGATAAGGTTCGGGCAGCGGTCCGATGCAAACTCGACTTTTTCGAGGAGCACCGTCAGTTCTTCAACATCTTCGGAAATTTTGTCTCCGGGGCCGAGTCCGCTTCCCCGCCGATGCTCTCCAAAACCTGCATCGAGATCCACGGCCAGATTCACCGGCAACTGGAATCCGTTTTCGAGGCGGGTATTCAACAGGGCATCTTCGCCGACATCGATCCGGTTCTGGCCGTGCTCGCACTCGAGGGCACCACGAACGCCATCATCGGAGAATGGATTCATACCGGCTCCCGGAAGCTGGAGTCCATGAACCCCGGCGCGGTCGAACGGATTCTCTTTCACGGGCTTCTAGACGGGAAAGCCAAATGAGTTATTTCGACGGGAAACAACGTGTCATCCTCGCGGCGGCGCTCGCCGCAGTTCTGACCGCCGGATGTGTGGCGACCCGCGCGGAGTATTACGAAGGCGTCGGCCGCCGACGGGCTGCATCGTTCGAGCGATGGCGGACGCCGGACCCCGACGCCCCGGACCGGCCGCTGCTGACGGGCCCCCTCACCCTCGAGGAGGCGGTCCACATCGCTCTGGCAGAAAACACCCAGATACAGGCCACACTCCAGGAGAAGGAGCGGGCGCGAGGACGCCGGGTAGGAGCGTACTCCGAGGCCCTCCCCCGCCTAGGACTCACCGGCACGTACACCCGGCTCGACCAGGTGCCCACCGTCGATCTCGGCGTGGAGACCATCGAGATGGGCAACAGGGACAACTACGCCTGGCAGGTCGAGGTCACCCAACCGTTGTACAAGGGCGGGGTGATGCGGATCGCTCAACGTGCGGCCCGAATCTTTTCGTACCTCAGTGACGAACGGGTGCGAAGCACCGTCGAGGGCACGCTGTTCACGGTCGCTACCGCTTATTACGACTCGCTGCTCGCCGAGCGTCTGATCGAGGTGCACGAGGCGGCCCTTGATTCCGCAGAACGGCACCTGGAGAACGTCCGGGCACGCAGGCGACACGGCGCGGCGACCGAATATGACGTGCTCCGCGCCCGCGTCGATGTATCGAACATCCGGGCCGACCTGATCGAGCAGCAGAACCTGCGCGATCGGGCTCAGACCCGCCTGCTCCGGGCAATCGGCGCCTCGCAGCAAAGCGATGTCAACCTGGTGACCGACATGGTCTACCAGCCCATCGAGCCCGACCTCGCCGAGGCGGTCCACCTGGCACTGACCAATCGGGCCGACATCTACGAGGCAGAACTGAGCGCCGACCTGCAGGCCGAGGCGGTCAAGGAGGCGAGGAGTTTCTATCTGCCCCGGCTCGACGCCTTCGGCCAGCATCGCTGGGCCCGACCCGACCCACACGACGCGACCAGCTCCCGGTGGGGCGACGAATGGCAAGCCGGACTGCGCCTGTCCTGGCCGCTGTTCGACGGGTTCGCTCGCGAGGGCCGCATCATCGAGCAGAGGGCACTCCAGAGGCAGGCCGAGATTCTGCTCGCCGACACCGAGGAGAAGGCCGTACAGGAGGTGCAGACCGCCATACTCGAGCTCCAGAACGCACGCGAGCTCGTCGAATCCCAGCGGCTCAACATCGAACGGGCTGACCGGGCGCTCGAACTGGTCCAAGCCGGATACCGCGAGGGTGTCAATACCGAGGTCGAGCTGCTCGACGCACGCACCGCGCTCACCCGGGCACGCGGGCTGTACCACCAGGCCCTGCATCGCCACACCATCGCCCGAATCGACCTGAGGCGGGCCACCGGTATTCTCGGGCCGCCGCCGGGTACCACCGACGAGCCGACGCGGGCTGTCGATGCTGCCCGAACCGTTGAACGGATGATCGGAGAAGAGACGCCGAATGATGACGAATGAACCACACAGGACGACAGTGCCAGAGGAACATAACCGATGAGAGCAGTGAAAATCATCTTGACGGTTGTCGTGTGCATTTTGGCCGTTGCCGGTGCGGGCCTGGGCGCATACGCCTTCTACCAGGGCCGGCAACTCGAGCAGCCGGAGACCGAGGAGCAAGCTGCCCGACCGGACGCGCCCGCCGACAGGGCGCGACCGACCGTCGGGGTCACCGAGGTCAAGACCGATACGCTCGAGCATCTGGTGTTCGTATCGGGAACCGTGAAAGCCGATAAGACCGTGCAGGTCAGGCCCAAAACAGCGGGCACACTCGAGGTCTTGCGGCTCCAGGACGGCACTCCCATCCGGGAGGGGATCGAGGTTGAAAAGGGCGACCGGATCGCCGTGATCGAACACGAGGACCTGAAAGCCGCTCTGAACGAGGCGAAGGCGAACCTCCGCGTGGCCCAGGCATCGAAGCGAGAGGCCCGCGTCCACCTCGCCGACGCAGAAAGGGAAAAAAACCGCATCCTCTCCCTGCACGAGGAGGGAACCGTGACCGACCGGGAGCGCGATCAGGCGATGAGCGCGTTCGACGGGGCCGAGGCCCGCCTGGAGCTCGCGAATGAGCGAATCGGCCAGGCGGAGGCCACGGTGTCACGAGCGCGGTTGCGCTATGAGGACGCGTTCGTAACGGCACCGATCAGCGGGGTGATCAGCGAGAAATACGTGGACGAGGGGAACCGGGTCGATCCCGCAAGCCCCCTGGTCAAGATCAACAACATCGAATATGTGGAGGTCAGCGGCACGGTGGCCGGCCGGCACTTCCCCCGGCTCCAGCCCGGCGAGACGCGGGCCAGCGTGGCCGTTGATGCCTACCCCGACCGCCCGGTAACCGGAGTGGTGGACCGCGTCCAGCCGGAGTTGGACCCGACGGCCCGGACAGCCCACATCACCGTCCGGATCGCCAATCCTGATGGGCTGCTGAAACCGGGCATGTTCGCCCGCATGCACGTGGCCGTCATCCGGCGGGAGAACGTCACCGTCGTGCCGGATACGGCTCTGATCCGTGAGGATGGCCAATATCGCGCGTTCGTGGTGGATGACGACATGACGGCCAGAGAGCGTTCGGTCGAGGTCGGTATCGGGCTGGCGGACCGCTACGAGGTGCTGGAGGGCCTGTCGCCAGGCGAGGCCGTGGTCGTTCGCGGCCACCATCTTCTCGAAGATGGGATGAGGGTGGAAACCCGGGAGGTGAGCGACTGATGAATCTTCCCGAAATCTCTGTGCGGCGTGGGGTCACCACGCTGATGATCTTCCTCGGCGGGCTGGTCTTCGGCATATTCTGCCTGGTGCAGACCCCCATCGA
>PUPC01000176.1 GCA_003553185.1 Planctomycetota bacterium
CTGACGAACCTGCGGAAATTGGGCCTCCTGGGCGATAATATCACGGACGCGAGTCTGGTCCACATCAAGGGGCTGACAGACCTGCGGAAGCTGTACCTGGGCTGGACCGATCTCACAGACGCTGGGCTCGTCCACATCAAAGGGTTGTCGGACCTGCGGACACTGGACCTTACGTCAACCAACGTTACGGACGCAGGTCTTGCCCACTTGAAGGATCTGACCAACCTGCAGGAACTGCACCTGGGGCTTACCAAGCTTACGGACGCGGGACTCATCCATATCAAAGGTCTGACGGAGCTGCGGGAACTGGACGTCTCGTGGACGCGGGTCACGGATGCCGGACTTGCACAACTGGAGGGGCTGCCGGACCTGCGTATTCGAGATGCCCGGCGGGAGCCCAAGGGGCCCGTCGCCGAGGCCGAGGTGGGAACGGACTGGCCGGCATTTCGCGGCGGCCCCCTTCGACGCGGTGTCGTCCCCGGCACACCCGAGCCCAACCAGGCCGGTTCGATCTGGCAGTATACCCATCGGGCGATGTTCCTGTCCACGCCCACCGTGATCGGAAACCGTGTCTATGTTACCTACGCCGACTACGGCCCGTTCGTGAACCGTGGTGCCGTGCTCTGCCTGGAAGCCGACACAGGCAACGAGGTCTGGCGCTACCGCGGCGAGGGCAGCGGCCAGCATATGCGGGCGACATCCTCATCCCCGTCGGTCGCCGACGGGTACATTGTGGTCGGCGAGGGCCTCGATGATACCGATGATGCCCGCGTGTTCTGCCTCGACACGAAAGGGAATCTGCAATGGGCTTATCGCACCGAGAGTCGCGTCGAGACTACGGCGGCAATATACAAGGGCAAAGTGTACATCGGCGCCGGGTCCGACGGGTACTATTGCTTCAAGCTGGAGCCCGATGAGGATGGCCAGCCGCAGAAGGTCTGGCACTTGGGGGCTGAAGACGGGTTTGTGGACTGCGAGACCTCGCCGATCGTACACGGCGGAGTCGTCTATCTCGGCATCGGAATCGGCGGAAACGCGGTCGTTGCTGTGGACGCCGAGACCGGTGAGATCGTCTGGCGGCAGGACACTCCCTATCCCGTGTCCACCGCACCGAGTATCGACGACGGCAAGCTGTTCATCGGGATGGGCTACGGCGATCTCGTCAGCAACGCCGAGGTCGCCAAGGTCGACCAGGCCACTCGGATGCGGCACCGAGGCGAGTCGGAAGAACGGATCAAGGAGATCACCGGGCCGTTCCGGGTCGGCGGTGAAGTGTGGTGCATGGATACAGAAACCGGCGACATCCTTTGGAAATACGGCGACAAGGAAGAGGACGTGCTCGAGCGGGTGGTGCTCGGCGCGGTGGTCCCGAAAGACGGCCGGATATACTTCGGCTCCCGCGACGGGCGAATCTACTCGCTCTCGCAAGAGGACGGCGAACTGCTCGCACATTGGGACGCTCGATCCCCGATCACCACCTCGCTCGCGGTCGGCGATCAATACGTGTACTTTGTGTGCCAGCGGGGGGTGCTCTACAGCGCCGACGCCCGAACACTGGAACCAGTCTGGCGGACCGCCCTCGGCGACGGAGGGTTCTTCACCAGTTCCCCGACCATCGCGCGCGGACATGTCTATGTCGGTACGAAAAACGACGGGCTGCGCTGCATCGGCAGAGTCGGCGAACTGGAGGTGGAGGCAGAGACCGAGTAACAGTTACACCCGCCCCGCTAGCTCGGAATCGGAGATGGGCGTCTGGGCGTTTCTCCCAGAGGGAGCAATCGAACGAATCGGCGTGGTGCCCGCCGACGGTGGGCTTATTCGGGAAGTGACCGGGACGGCTCGTCGGGCTCGCGGGGGGAGCCATCGGCGGGGAGGCGGAGGACGAAGCCGGCACCGTCGGCCACGGAGCTGTCGAGCTCCAGGTCGCCGCCCATCTGGCGGGCAAGCCGGCGGCTGAGGGCGAGCCCCAGCCCGACGCCGGGGGCAGTGCTCGCCGCCTCGCGGGCCGATTTCCGGAACGGCTGGAACAGCCGCCGCTCGTCGCCCGGCCGGACGCCCGGGCCGTGGTCCCGGACGCTGAACCGCACCTCGTCGCCGTCCCGCCGCACCGCCAGGTGGATGGTGCGGTCGTCCGCCGCGGCCGCGTATTTCGACGCGTTATCGACCAGGTTGAACAGAATCTGCTCGACGGCGGTGGGGTTGGCCTTCACGGCAATGTCGCCGTCGCACTCGACGGCCAGGCACATCCCCCCGGCTTCGGCCCGGCGAGCGAGCTGGTCGCGGCAATTGTCGAGCACCGCCCCGACCGCCATCGATTCGACGTTCTGGATGCTCGGCAGCCGCTCGATCCGGGCGTAGGCCAGCACATTCTCGACCAGGTTGCCCAGCCGTTCGGCCTCGGAACGCAGCGTGTGGAGGTACCCCCGCCGCTTCCCGGCGGGGACCATGTCGTCGGCGAGCATCTCGGTGTACATCCGCAGCGTGGTCAGCGGCGTCCGCATCTCGTGGGTCACGGCGGAGACGAAAGCCGCCCGGCGTTCGCTCAGCTTCAGCGTCCCGCTGATGAGCACGGCCACGGCCGCCGCGCTGAGGACGACGCAGCCCCAAGCGATGACGAGCGACGCGATGATCGACACCGACGAGTCGGAATGAGCCGGGACCGGCCCGGCGGCGGCGGGGACCGAGCCGGGCACCAGTTGGACGGGCAGCGCGGCCAGGAGCCGGGAATCGTTCTCCGCCGCATCCCGCACCGGGACCAGCCGGGCGTTGGGCAGCAGCGGGACCACCTCGTCGAGCAGGGCCGACCGGATCGCCGGCCAGTCGAGCCAACTGCCCTGCACGTAGTCCTTCCCCTCGACGGTGAGCCGCCGGATGAGCAGCAGCGCGTCGTCCACCCAGACCGGCTCGAACGGCCCCTCGTGAACGTCCGGCCGGATATCGCCGCGTCCGTCTAGGCCACGATTTTCGCGCCCGCGCGGAATCTGGTGGAGTACGTTGAAGCGGGCGTTCCGCTCGTATGCCGACCTCGCCATCTGCGATTCGTAGGGGATGATGACCGTCGCCTTCGGCAGTTCGGTCCGTTCCAGAGGCGAACGCTCGCGGAGCCGTGAGAGCAGGTGGTCGCGGTCCAGCCGGGCGGCCAGGTCGTCGAGCCGTTCGGCCGCCTCGGCCAGGGTTTCAGGGGTATCGAGGTGGGCTTCGGCCAGCTCGCGCAGGGCGTCCTTCGGCGCCTGCGGGGAGGTCAGTTCGCCCTCGGGGCCGAGCTGGAAGTGAATCCGCACGAAACGCGGTGGACCGCCCAGCAGCGGGGACGGGATCATCACCTCGCCGGGGTCGAGCTGCTCGAACATCCGGGTGTATGCCCGCTCGGCCGGGTAGAAGGCCTGGTAGGTGAAATACGGGCGGCCGAATTCTTCTGCGAGGATGGGGGCGAGCGTGGTCTCCATCCGCCAGAGCGCGAGCCGGACGTTCTCCTCGACGACGGCGTGTCGGCGGATTCCCGCCTCGGCCTCCGCCGCCTTTTGCCGGGCCAGTGATTCGGCCCGCTCGAGCCGCAGCACGGTGTGAGTCGCCCAGCCGAGCGTCGCCAGCACGACGATCAGGCACAGCCCGAACGCCGTCCAGATCAGCCACGGTCGTTTCATGTCCTCATTCTCCTCGTTCGGTGTTCGCCTTGCCGGTGCTCGGGTCCGCCTCCGCCCCGTCGAACAGATAGCCCTTGCCCCGCACGGTGTGGATCAGGGCGGGCCTGGCGGGGTCGTCGCGCAGTTTCTCGCGCAGGCGGAAGATGTGCATGTCGATGGTCCGGGTTTCGAGTCTGCGTGGCTCGATGCGCCAGACCCGGTGGAGGATTTCGTCGCGCGAGATGACCCGGCCGGGATGGCAGGCGAGGTATCGGAGCAGGTCGGCCTCGCGTTCGGAGAGTTCGGCCCGCGAGCCGTCGTCGTAGAGGATTTCGCGCCGTCCGAACACGACCGACCCGCCGTTGAACCGGACGGTTGCCACGTCGGTCGGCCGCTCGGGCGATCGGCGGAGCACCGCTTGGATACGTGCGAGCAGCTCGCGGGGGCTGAACGGCTTCACCACGTAGTCGTCGGCCCCGATCCGGAGCCCTTCGACGCGGTCGTCCTCGTCGCCCCGCGCGGTCAGGATGATCACGGGGAGGGTGGGCCGCGATTCGCGGACCGCCCGGAGGATGTCGAGCCCGCTCGGTCCGGGCAGGATCAGGTCGAGCAGGACGAGGTCGCACTCCGCCGTCGTCGCCCGCTCGAGCCCGTCGTCGCCGTCCCCGGCTTCGAGCACCTCGTAGCCGTGATATTCCAGGGCATCGACGACCGCCCGGCGGATCGCCCGGTCGTCCTCGATGACCAGCACTCTGCGGTTCATCATCGGCCTTCTTTCATTCGGTCGGCTTCTGGATATCGACGTGGAGCAACAGGTACCGCCGGAACGTGTGAACTTGCGCCGGCTCGTCGGCCTGGTCTGCATTGGGGGCCGCATATTCCGACTGATGGGCGATGACGGGCACGCCGGGCCTCGCGACCAGTTCCGACCGGACCTCGAGCTCGGAGAGGGCGGGCTTCCCGACCGGCAGGAATTCGGCCCCCTCGACGGGCATTCGCTCCATCACCCTCGCCCAGGAGA
>PUPC01000032.1 GCA_003553185.1 Planctomycetota bacterium
CCGTGTTCGATAAGAACGTCAAGCGATTCCGGGACGTAGTCGCGGAGGTAATGCCAATCGAAGATCAGCGCGTCTTTCGGCGTCCTGCGTAGCACGGTATCATCTTTGATCACGTGGTCGCCCCACATCGCCAGCCGGGCGCCCAGTTCCTCGACTGCTTTGTGGCACCAGATGATGTGGTCGGCGAACAGGTCGCTGGCGGACTGTCGCTCCAGCAGCTTTTTGGATGTCGGATGATGGCCGAAATTCACCTCATCGAGGCCTGCGTGGATGAGGCGCGGCTTGAAGATGTCGACCGTGTCGCGCAGCAGGTCCCGCAGCAGGTCCCTGGCATCCGGTTCGAACACGCACATTCCGCTGAATCGCCCGGGCCCTCTGTCGATTTCGCGCAGATGGCTGTACTGGTCGAGTCGGGTGATGAAATCGGTATGTCCCCAGCATTCGATCTCGGGCACGATCTCCAGGCCGAGTTCTTGCGCGGTCCGGCAGAACTCGCGCATCTCGTCCACACTGAATGCGTGTTCGGTGGCGAGCTCGGGGTGCGACGGAAACCGGAGAGCGCAACCCTGATCGTCGGTCAGGTGCAGGTGGACCAAGTTGTAGCCCCAGTCCGCCAGGTGGGGCAGCAGGCCCCGGTAATAATCGTGCTGCTCGGTCAAACGGGCCAGGTCAAGCATAACTCCACGATGCTCGAATGCGGGGGCGGTCATACGATTCTCCTTTGGTCGGACGGACCTGATCTCTCATATCAACGCACGGGCGACGGCGGCCGGCAGAACGCGCCCGGCAGTTGTTCACTCGGTTCGGTAGTGTACAGGAGTTGAGGGCGGAGTGCCAGTGGTCACTCTCGGGGCTTGACCACGTCGCCTTCCCGGATGCCCCCGGATTCGGCCTGTTCGAGAACGGTGGCGACGTACAGGTCGCTCTCGGCCGCAGCCACTCGAACCCGGGCCACATAGTCGCCGTCGCGATAGACCACCAACTCATCGCCGATCCCCGCCTGCTCCGGTTGGGCGGTGCTGAACGCGACGGCGTTGCTGTCGGGATACACTCCGATGACCAGCCACGGCTCCGAGGACTCGGTCGGTTCTCCCTGCTGGTAATTCTTCCACCATTTCTCCCACTTTCGGATGGCGACCTCCCGCTCCTCCCGGCTCGCTCCGGCCTCAAAACCGAACGACTGCTTTGCGTACTGGCTCAGTGTCCGTGAGGCCCGTCGGGCGACCATCTCGCTCTCATCTCGCAGTGCCTCGATGAAATGGGGGGCCAGCCCCTGGTCGATCATCGGGGCGAGCGCCCCGAGCGCCTGGAAGCGTTCGTAGGCCTCTTCCGACCGTAGCTGCCGCAGCAGGGGAACGATCGAGGCCAGTTCGCTTCGCTGGGCCAGGGCGATTGACGCCTCGAGGGCAAGCTTGTGGTCCTTGTTCGCCAGGGTGGTGAGGAACTTGCGGGCCGGCTCGGTGTCGAACTGACCTAACAGGCGGACCGCCCGAGCCGCGTCGCCCCGGCTGCCGTGCTCGACCGTGGCGATCAATGCCGCCACCGTATCGAGAGCTCCGCCGTCATAAAGAGGCAGATAACGGTAATAGACTTCGAGCATCAGGATGTTGAGCGCGGTCACATAAACGCGGCCGCCGAACCGTGCCCATTGATTGTTCGGGACGTCCCAACTGCCGTCGGAGCAGCCGCCCTGGCGCTGCTGGGTGAGCAGAGCTTCTTTCATCTGGGGGTTCCATTGGGCCCATGCGTCGTCTCCGACCTGGAACATGGCGAGGGTGGCGTGATACCAGTAGTAGATCGAGTGCCCCCGGTCGCGGAGCGTCATCCGGCCCCACTGCGGCGGATTCCCCAATATGATCTCAATCTGTCGGCGGGCTGTCCGGCGGTCGTTGGGGAAGCCGAGGAACTGTTGGCTGAGCAGTCCTACCGCCACCATGCCTTCGCCCCTCGCTCCGGGGGCGGGGTTTTTGTTCGAGTAATAGACTTCGCCGCTGCGCAGTGTAACACGGTCCATGAAGTCGGCCAGGCGGAACAGTGTCTGAGCCGGGATTTGGATGCCGGCGTTATTGGCGGCTTTGAGTGCCATCACCTGCCAACCGGTCACGGAGGTGTCGTATCGGCCGGTCTGGGCATCCGTATAATCCCAGGAGCCCGACCTTTGCTGGGCTCGTGCGATGAAGGCGACGGCTTTCTTCACGGGTTGGCGGAGCCGCTGATCACCGGTCATCGCGTACAACTCGGCCAGTGCCAGAGTCGCGATGCCGTGGTTGTACATCATGAAGTAGTTAGCTTGATGGGGATAATCGCCGATACGTCCACTGTCGGTCTGATGCCCAAGAAGCCATTCGACGGCTTTTTCGACGTTCTCTCGGTGTGGTCCATCCCGCATGTGAGTGTGGTTGCTTCCCGCGAAGGCGAGCAGGGCAAGGCCGGTCACGCCGGGATCGAGCGGGACAGTGTGTACTTCGGAGCGGTTGAACAGTCCGCTCTCGCACTTGGCGTGTTCGTCCCGGCAGTGACGATCGAATTGTGCATGGTTCCAATTGCCTTCTGCGTTCTGGTGTCGAGCGAGCCAGTCGAGGCCGGCCGCGACAGCACTTTCGGTTTGCTCGCTGCCGCCATATTTGCCCAGGGCGTCCCTCCTGTCCTGTCCGCTCCGGCTCGAGTACAGGGCCTGTGCGCGTCCCGTTCCCTCCTCGACGGCAATGGCGGCGACCTGCTCGCTCTCCTCTTCCTCCTCAGCAGGCCCAGGCGGTTTGTCTACATCGGCGACAACCTCCGACGGTTCCTCGGGCACATCCGGCTCGTCCTCCTGCTCCACCTCGGTCTCCTCATCCTCCGGCTCCTCGTCGATCTCTTGCTCGCCGATTATCTGGGCGATATCCTCGAAGATATCGCGTTCGCGGGGCTCGACAATCTCGACGAAGTCTGCCCGGACGGGAGCCATCTCGGAACGCTCCGAATGGTGCAGCCAGATGATTGAGCTGGCCAACACCAGCATCGAACCGACCAGGCCGGAAGCCAGGAGTAGGGTGGCGAGCCGGAGTAGGGGATTCGGAGCAACACCGCGGGCCAACTGTCGTCGGATCCCACGATTCGCCGTTTTGATCTGTTCTTCTCGCGCCATCTGGTTCGCCCAAAGCCGTACCGGTAGCTGTACTGCCTATTTTACCGCACAACGTTTCCGATACAAACTCTTACTGCTCGTCAGCGGTATTCAGGATGCAAGCCGCCACGTGTTATCTGGCGCTCTCCCCGCGCATCAAGTCCGCCTTGATCTCGTAAGATCGTTCCGCCTCGTCCAGTATGGACTTGTCCAGCTCGCAGGTCAGAACCGCCTCGTGGTTGTCCTCGATTACGGCAAACCGACCCAGGAATGGCATGGCCAACTGGGAGTGGCCGGCGGAGTTCAGAACCCCTTTGCTTCCCTTCCAGGTCCCAGCGGTATTACAGAAGACCACCGCCATCTCGTTCTCGAAGGCCCGAGCGGTGCAGCAGGAATCGATCAGAATCTGTTCGGACCTGGATTCGTACTGCTGCCCGGCCCCGGCATCTTCCGCCGCCCAACAGGACGCGCAGACGGCGATCTCGGCTCCCTGTCGAAACATCCCGCGAAACAGCTCGGGGAACGCGAGGTCCCAGCAGATGGCCAGGCCGACCTTGCCCAAGCGGGTGTCGGCAACCACGGCGCCATCGCCCGGGGTCACGTAGGGCTTTTCCGCAAGCCAGAGGTTGACCTTGCGATAGCGGGCGAGCACCTCGCCGGAGCGGTCGATGTAGTAGGTCGTATTGTAAATGCGCCCGTCGTCCTCTTTCTCCTGCCACGAGCCGGGGATTAGATCAACGTTGTACTCAGAGGCCAGCCGCCGAAACGCCCGCAGATTCGCACCCTCAGCGTCGGCGTAATCCTGCATCCCGACGCCCACCCCGGTCACGGCGTACTCGGGCAGCACGACCAGTTCTGCATCTTCATCGGCGGCCTGGCGAATTCGCATCTCGGCACGCCCGATGTTGTCATCGATTTCGAACGGATTCACACCGAACTGAACGACCGCGATCCTCGATTGCATTTGATTTAGCCCGCAAACTGGGAAACATGGACGTCCAACGTTATACACCAACTGGCCGCGCACGGCAACCGTGATCCTCGGCATTCGGCTCCCCGGCCCAACCCTTGCCCCGATTCGTGCTCTGCTTTAAACTGTGTGCGATTTGCCCCTTGAGACTCGAGGAGACCCGGATGCGAGTTCGCACACCGCAATGTGTTCGACGATTCTGCAACCAAGTCCTGCCCCGACTGCTCGAACAGGCCGACGGGTGCAGGACGATGGATACGGTTCGTGCCGTCGTGGCGTCCGATCGCTGGAATTCGTTCGACAAGTTCAAGGAGACATCGGCGACACTGATCGAACAATACGAGGCGACGGGCGCCGTTGCCGACAAGTACACCGTACAGACCGGCGGGCCGGTCGGGACCGGCCGATGGATCATCCAGGAGGCCGAGGACATACGAGCCGCCACACTCGAAGTCGTCGAGCCGGTCAACAACAAGATCGCCGATTACCGCGACAATCCATGGCACGTGGTCCAGTGGACGGCGAGTACGCCGACGGACG
>PUPC01000075.1 GCA_003553185.1 Planctomycetota bacterium
CATCGGCCGGCACGAGGACCTGCTCCGTCGCGGCGGCCTGTATGCGCGGCTCTTCCACCAGCAGTTCGGCAAGGTCATCGACAACAGTTGAACGGGGCCGCCTCAGCACTCATTCGACACCCGTCGGCTCTACCTCGGTTTATTGGCCCGGTGGCCCGAAAAGAGCCGGGCGCATCTCGGAGGTTCGGACAGTTTCGAGCGGATTATAGAATCGCGGGGAAAAATAAAAATGGTGGAGAGCAGAGCCCTGGGGCCGGTGGGGGAGTGGCACCGGGCATCCCGTGGGGTGGGCTCTATTCCCGCCGGTTGAGAGCGGCGGGCAGCTCCCCACCAGCCATATTATATCAGAAACCGGCGAGCGCGAAACCCCCGAATTGCTTGTTTTATCATTCGGCTTGACTATAATATCGTTTTCCGGTGCAGCCGGACCGCGCGATGAGCGCGGGTCTTAGCAGATGACCCCCGAATCCTGGAGAAGGACTGATGCCCGAAGGGACCGAAACCGCCTTGGACGTGCGATCCCTCATTCTGAACGACGATACCGAACGACGCGAGCTGGTCGACGTGCGGGCTGCAGCGTGCCGGAGCGAGGCGCTGCGGGACGAACTGAACAGCCTGATCGACGAACTGGCCGACGAGTCTTCCGACGTGCGCGACTCCCTGACCGATAGCAAGGCGAACCTGAAACGCGGGATCGCCCTGTGGATGCTCGGCAAGCCGAGGGCAGCCATCGAGCCGCTCGACGCCTCGGTCTCGACCGCCGACAGCAACTACTTCCTCGCGCTCTGCTACTTCGAACTCGACCACAACGCGCGGGCGCTGGAACACGCCGAAAAGGTGCTGTCGTCCAATCCGTCCGACCCGGAGGGCATTCTGCTCGTCGCCGAGGCCCGGATCAAGCTGGGCGATCTGGAGGATGGGCACGAACTGCTCGATCAGGTCGCTGAGAACGACGAGCACGCGGCGGACGCGGCCTATCTCCGGGGCCTTGCCCACGACATCGAAGGGCTCTACGACGAGGCCGAGCAGGACTACCTGCGGGCGCTCGAGGCCGACCCCGGCGCGTCGAAGGCCAAGTTCCGCCTGGCCTACAACGCCAACCTCGTCGGCGACGAGGCCGCCGCCATCGAACTCTACGAGGAGATCGTCGAGCAGGACGAGAGCTACATCGGCGCCCTCATCAACCTGGGCACTCTTTACGAGGACAAGGGCCGTTACGACAAGGCGTCCGAATGCTTCGAGCGAGTGATGCGGGTCCGGCCCACCGAGCCGCGTGCCCGGCTGTATTACGACGAGGCCGTCGCCTCGTTCGATACCATCGTGGACGATGACATGCAGAAGGAGGTCCAGCGGCGCGTCGAGATACTCCAGATGCAGCTCGCCGACTTCGAACTCTCCGTCCGCAGCCGCAACTGCCTGACCAAGATGAACATCCGTACCCTGGGCGATCTGGTCAAGAAGACCGAGGCGGAACTGCTGGATTATAAGAACTTCGGCGAGACCTCGCTGGCCGAGATCGAGGACGTGCTCAACAGCAAGAACCTCCGGCTCGGCATGTTCGAAGAGGAGAACATGGACGAGGTCACCCGGCGGGTGCGCGTCGCACTCGAGAGGGCCGAGGAGGAAGCCAGCAAGGACATCCTCCGGCACGGTATCGACGAGTTGGAACTGTCGGTCCGGGCGCAACGGTGCCTCGAAACGCTGGGGATCAAGACCATCGGCGACCTGACCGATAAGACCAAAGACGAACTCCTGGCCGCCCGCAACTTCGGGCGCACCTCGCTCCAGGAGATCCGCGACAAGCTGGCCGAAGTCGAACTGTACCTCGCCGACGATGACCTCGACGAAGAAGAGGGCGAGTACGACGACGACGAGGAATAACAGGACCCGTTCGGGCGAGCATCGCGGCCTGTGACCGCCGGCTGAAAACGGTCCCCGAAAAGCCGCGAGGGACCACGCATCATCGACCCCCGGAAGGCGTCCTGCTGGTGATTGAGCCGGAATGAAAATTGCCCTCCATACCTGCTGCGCACCGTGCCTCGCCGGAACAGTGGACGTTTTCCAGGAACGCGGCGACGTGATCCCGTTCTTCTATAACCCCAATATCCACCCCCTGATCGAGTTCCGGAAGCGGCTGAAAGCGTTCGAAGTGTATGCCGAACGCGAGGCGCTCGACATCGAGCTTGATCGCGAATACGGACTCGTTCGCTTCCTCGAACAGGTGGGACCGACCGGATCGGGAAGGTGCCCGGCTTGTTATCGCGAGCGGCTGGGCAGGACCGCCCGGCTGGCCGCCGAGCGAGAGGCCGATGCGTTCTCCACCACGATGGCCGCCAGCTCGCATCAGGACCACGACGCCATTCGGGCGGCCGGCGAACAGGCCGCAGCCGAGTCAGGAATCGCATTCCTGTACGAGGACCTGCGGGGCAGGGCAGAGCACGGGCGCGAGACCGCACGGAAGCTGAGCTTGTATCGGCAGCAGTACTGTGGCTGCATCTTCAGCGAGTACGAGCGGTATAAGGATACCCGAGTCGAGGTGTACCGTGGCCGGTTACGCGGATAATCCAGTCAGGCCGACCGGGTCGGCATCGGTCTCCCCCGCCAGGTACCTGCGCTCGCTCGTTACCTTCGCCACGGCCGCTGTATTTGCGCTCGCTCCAAACGCCTGCACTCGCCGGATCGAGATCGAGCCCCCGCCCGAGGGCGTACCCACCGTCCGGGTCCTGCTGTTCAGCGGTCGAGACCGGGCGGAAGTGCGGATCCCGGGTCCCTACCGCATCGTCCTCCGGACCGACTCGGACGAGTCGGAGGAACTCGCGGCCGGCGACGGACTTGCAACGACCGTGTTGACCTACCGGCGCGGTGATGTCAGCGTGGGCGGTGTGATCGCCCGCGCCCCCGGCATCGTCGAGTTCATCCCACAGGAGGTGCCGTTCCGGCTCGACGGGACCTCCTACCGTGGCTCGCTGCTCGTCGCCCCCGGGTCCGGCGGCCTCCGGGCGATCAATCTGGTCGACATGGAGGGCTATCTCCGGGGCGTTGTGCCGAGCGAAATGTACACGAACTGGCCGGAAGCCGCGCTCCAGGCCCAGGCCGTCGCTGCAAGGACCTACGCCCTCGCCAGGATGCGGGCGCGAACCGACAGAGACTACGACCTGGTCTCGACCACCGCCGACCAGCTTTATGCCGGACTGGACGCGGAGAAGAGCACGACGGATGCCGCCGTGCTGGCCACCGCCGGCCTGGCCCTCTACTACCGGGGTTTGCCCCTTACTGCCTATTACCATTCCTGCTGCGGCGGCCATACCGCCGACCCGCTGTCCGTGCTCGGCGACGCGCGCTCGCCCATCCAGCCGGTCCCGTGTACCTATTGCGAGGACAGCCGTGAGTTCGAATGGACGCAGCGGATTTCCCGGCAGGAGGTGTTGGACAAACTGGGCGTCGAGGGGGCCACCGGCATTGATATCGCACCGAGAACCCCCGACGACCGAGTCACCCAGGTGGACGTGCGGCGGGGCGACGATCCACCGGCGTCGATGACCGGGACCGCCTTCCGGTGGCGGGTGGGGACGCTGGTCGTCCGCAGCACGATGTTTTGGGTCCGGCGGGACGGCGACCGCTACGTCTTCCGCGGACGCGGCTTCGGGCACGGCGTAGGCATGTGCCAGTGGGGCGCACGGGGCATGGCCGAGGCGGGGAACGACTACCGTCAGATCCTGGAGGCATATTATCCGGGGGCCGAGCTGAGAAGTGCTTACGAACTGGAAGGCGAGCCCGTCCACTCGCCGACCGAGGCCGACTCCGGCGGAACGGCCGGCGGTTGAGAGAGAACACTGGAGAGCAGAAGCAACATGCCCGTTGAATTTGTGTTGGAACACGAGGACCGGCACACCGGCGCTCGAGCCGGGGTGCTCAAGACAGACCACGGGGACGTCCCGACGCCCGCCTTTATGCCCGTGGGCACCCAGGGCGCGGTCAAGGCGATGATCCCGCCCCTGGTCGAGGAGTCCGGCGCGGGGATGATCCTCAGCAACACCTACCATCTCACCCTCCGGCCGGGGCCGGAAGGTGTGCAAGCACTCGGCGGGTTACATCAATTTATGGGCTGGGAAGGCCCGATCCTGACCGACAGCGGTGGGTTCCAGGTCTTTTCGCTCGCCTCGCTCTCTACCGTCGGGGACGACGGGGTCCGGTTCCAATCACACATCGACGGCTCGGAACTCTTCCTCGGCCCGGAGCGGGCGGTTGAAATCCAGGAGATGCTGGGCTCGGACGTGATGATGGTCCTCGACGAGTGTGTGCCCTATCCCTGCGAGCGCGACCGCGCCGAGCGGGCCATGGAGCGGACCATCGACTGGGCGGGGCGCTCGCTCGACGCCCGAACTGCCGACCGCGGGCTGTTCGGCATCGTCCAGGGCAGCACCTACCCGGAACTTCGCAGAAAATGCGCGGATGCACTGGCGCAGATGCCTTTCGACGGGTATGCTATAGGGGGCGTCAGCGTGGGCGAAGGCCCATTGCTGATGGACGAGGTGGTGGCCCACACGGCGCCGCGATTGCCCCGCGACAAGCCGCGCTACCTGATGGGCGTCG